>CAYJOV010000014.1:0-32256 GCA_964371905.1 uncultured Akkermansia sp.
CCTCCATCTTTTAAACCATCTCCAAGAGTATCACATACTTTGTTGTTTACGATGTCCATCACAACGATCTGCCCAGTCGGTAGTCTTACCCCTCGCCAGTCGTTCAAGAGCTGCCCATCGAGTGCTCTCGTTACTCGGGCTACTGTGTCCTGCCCATAAGCGGCAGGCCCGTAGCGAGAGTAGCACGCAAATAGATAGGTTGATAGACCTGTCAGATACCCGCTAAAGGTGAGATCTTGTACTATCTCACCATAGCTTCCTTGGCAAATCACTTGCGCGTTGGGTCTGTCGAATGTAAAAGTGACTCTCTGTGGGTCATAGTTTTCTCCTATGCTGAATTTTGGAAACCCATCTCCAATGGAGATACTGTTGAGACGCCCCGAAATAACAAACGGAGCGGCAAGTGTGCCGCCGCTAGCATGAGCTCCCATTACGGCTCCAGTAGGCGACAGCACGTTTTTCTTAAATTCTACGCTCCACACCTCTTGATAAGATGTTTGGCTTTGACCCAGATCTACATACGTCGTCCCGACGGGGGCCACCGAGCTAAGTAGCCCTGGCTGTCCATTGTGTCCTATGGGGTGCAACTTACTCTGTATCATGATGGTTCAAGATATCTAGCGCTGCTAATTGTCCGACGCTCTCAGCGTCTTTGATTGATTGCACTGTATTTGCTTGCCATGTGTAGACGGCTTGCTTTGCCTGCAAAAATGCTTGCATGAGTGCCATTAACCCGTCTCTATCCAAGACGACTAAGGAGTAGTCCTGGAGTGTCCATTCGACAGTGTCGAGCCCAGCGAGAAGGACGCCTTTGAGATTGCTGATGGCTTCGGCGTTAAAATCGTATTGCTTGCCGTAGACCTCGATCGTTAGGGTTGAGGAAAGGATGCGATTTTTCTCTTCGTTGACCTCGCGGATGACTTGATCGCGAGCGTCTTCTAGGCTGGGCTCTTCCCAGCTCAGGCGTATTTGTTTCTCCGTCTCTCTGTAGTAGGGGGTGGCGAGTCGGTGAGGTTGACTTTCCTTGATGATGGGCTTGAATCCGTGGGCGAGGGCGTAGGATTCTAGCATGTCAGCTCGTGGATTGCTGATGTGTCGAGGCTTACAGATGTGGAGTGCTCCGTCGATGAGTTTGGCGTATTGGGTCATTGATTTAGTCAGTGGTGAGGTAGTGATTGATAACGGTCTTGCCCATCACAGTGCGGATGGCAAAGTAGTAGTGCTTGCCGCCTTCTAGAGTAGGGGCACTGCCTGTGGTCTCGATGCCACTGACCCATTCCCATGACTCAGGCCAGAGTATTTGGGTGGGGTCAAGAGACTCGGTTGAGGTGTGGGAGGTGTCAACCATGAGCTCGCAGGTGACGCACTGATCAGCTGGTGCTGGTAAGGTAAAATCAGCCAACCATAGATCTGTTAGCGCTGATACGTCATACATGACTCCGCCTTTGAGCTCTGGCTCATCCCAGTTCAGCGGTTCGATGGGGGCGATGCCACTGCTCTCAAGTGAGCTGCCCCCACCGCCAGCGAATGCGAGAGGGGCCGCGCTAAAAAGCTCTTGGATCGCGTATTTCCCTGCGCTATCCACCTCGATCTCGGGGCTGATGGCGGTGAAGTAGAGCTCACTGCCATCCCCAGGGTGAGTGGCAAGCGTGTAGGTCGTCTCCTCGCGTGTGGTGGTGACTGTCGTGCTGGATGTCGCGCGGATGCAGTAGCTGCGTCCAGGTATTGTTTCGTGTGTGTTGATTGCCATAGCTGTTGGATTGGAATTGGCTGTGTTTATCTATCCTGTGTGCGAATTGCCTTGCTTGCAAGTAGTCGACTAGGCATGTGCAGTCTGTTACATGGAATTTACTGCTTGCGCTTATCGTTGATTTGTGACTATAATCAGATGAATTCATGGGCTACAATCAACAGAGTGACAAAATACAAGATCAAGATCCTCTAGAACAATCCTTTTTTCTCTACCTCGCTGTGGAGAAAAATGCCTCTCCTCATACGATAAGCTCCTACAAGACAGCGTTGAATCAATGCCGAGCATGGCTTGGCGCGCGCTTCCAAGCTTGGGAAAGGTGTGGGGAGGAGATGTTTCGTGACTGGCTCTATGCGCTGATTTCACAGAAACTCAAGCCCGCGAGCATTCGGTTGCGCTTTGCGGCTCTGCGTTCCCTTTATCAGTATCTGCTAGAACGTCACGGGCTGGAGAGCCACCCGCTCGCTGAGCTGACCCTGCCCAAGAAGTCAAAGAATCTGCCTCTCTACCTCAGTGTCGCCCAGATGGAGCATCTGCTCACGCTGCCTTTGCGCGTGGAGCTAGATAAGAAATTCCCCGCATGGATACCCCTGCGTGATGTGGCTATCTTGGAGCTATTTTACTCCTGTGGTTTGCGCTTAAGCGAGCTGGTCGCGCTGAATGTCCTCGACATTCAACAGGCTCACGGGAGCTTGCGCATCATGGGCAAGGGGGGCAAGCAGCGTCTCGTACCACTGGGGGACTATGCTCATGATGCTCTTCTGATCTATCTCTCAGAGGCTGGGCTGGATGAGGGCGATGCGCTTTTTATCAGTAGATTTCGCTCGCGAATGAGTGGGCGTGCGGTGCAGCAGATGCTTGATAAGTATTTGCTTGCCTCGGATATCCCCTTTAAAATCTCGCCGCACAAGCTGCGTCATAGCTTTGCCACGCATTTGCTGGATGCGGGGGCAGATCTGCGATCCGTGCAGGAGCTGCTCGGGCATGCCTCGCTCTCCACAACACAGATCTATACGCATCTGACCAAGCTGCGCCTCAAGACGGTCTATGAGGCTGCACATCCACGGGCATGATAGCAGTGATTCAGGGGTGAGCGATCTCTGCCAGAGGCTCAGGGAAGAGGGCTTTGCGTGTCGAGCTGCTGGCCGTCTCTGAGGCAAAATCGCTGCCTATTTGCAAGAGACCTTGCTGGATGGCGCAGTTGTTGAGCAGCTTGTTGAGATCGGCTCGATCACCAGCAAGAGCTGCTGCGAGCTTCTTCACCTTGGAGGGGATGCTCGTCTCGCGCTGCTGCTGATAGAGCTGCCACGCGAGCTCTGACTCATCAAAGACGAGTAGACTGTTGATGAGAAAAGCATTCAATCG
This sequence comes from uncultured Akkermansia sp., assembly GCA_964371905.1. Classification (GTDB taxonomy): domain Bacteria; phylum Verrucomicrobiota; class Verrucomicrobiia; order Verrucomicrobiales; family Akkermansiaceae; genus Akkermansia. The sequence goes on from CAYJOV010000014.1 coordinate 3,116, forward strand.
CTGTTTGCCAATGAGCGATGTGCTCCGTCTGAGGCGCGCCGAGGGTAGGGAGGTGTGGTAGGTCCAGTAGGGATGCTCTAGAGAGGCGGCGAAGTGTTGCAGCTCAGGGAGGGATTCTGCCTTGAGGAGGCTCTCCCACTCGTCCCATCGCTGGACTGTGGCTGCAAGGGCCGCGATGCGGCGGTGTGGATGATTCGCGGGGCGCGTATGGGACATATCCCAGCTCAGCGCGTGTCGTCCGCGCAGCTCATACTCATCGCGCAGAGTCCACCATTGGTCCCATACCTGACGATGGTAGCTGCGCACCTCTTCTTCACAGCTGGCGGGGAGCACGGCGGTGAGAAAGCCCGCCATGCCAAAGAGCAAAGCCTCAGCGGGCATGTCGCGCACAAGGTTGAGGGGCGCGCGCTGGGCGAGCACGCGCATGGCAAAGCGATTCCTATAATAGCCCAGAGCCTCAGCCCAAGCCTCATACCAGCATTGACTCTTCCCGAGGATGCTCGCTCGCTGCACAAATCGGTGACGCTTTTGTAGGAGTCGATGTGCAGCGGCACTCAGCAGCACCGTTTGGAGTTGAGGGCTACTGAGCCCTTGTAGTGGCTGCTCGCAGAGCTCCAGCTGCTCGTAGTCGAGTGTGGGTGGGAGCTGGAGGAGCTGCTGGCAGTGTAGCTCATCAAGCGCGAGGTAGGGGACGTGTCGTAGCTTGCTTGTGCGCGTGTACCAATGAGGGGGCACGCCACCCGCTGAGACATGGAGGATGACATGGTCGTAGCGGGGATCGTCTGCATAGCCTAGCCGCTCCCAGTCACTGGCGCAGGCGGTGAACATGATAGCACCACTGCACCATTGTCCTTCAATCTCTATCTGAGCTCGCTCAATATCATAAATGCCCTCGCGCGACCATTGACCAAAGTCGATGAGACGCACCATTCCGTGGTGAGCCGTCATCGCCTGCGTGCCTAGCAAGCCGAGAGACCAGTAGGATTGGAGCTCTTGGAGACGCTGGTTGGTCAGACTCTCCCTGCCCCATTGCTGCTCCTCGCAAAGGGCTGTGTGCTGGAGCTCGTGAAGGAGGCGTTGGTAGGGGGAGGCGGTATGCTGGATGGAGGAGGTCATGTGGAGCTCTCACTCCGTCTGGCTAGGTCGTCTTCGAGATTCGTGCAAACGTAGCCAAAGGACTCTTCATTTTTTTCATTGAGGTTACGCAGCACCGTATGTGCATCGAGGACATGCTTGGTGCGGTCAATCTCGCTGAGAGATTTTGCATCGGGATGCAGGGCTGCTTCATCGGAGTTCTGTTGCTCGACAGCCTCGCGAATGGAAGAGAGATTGCTTTGCCATGGGGCGTCCTCAGGATCAATGCTCAATAGGGCATCTAGTCCTAGATTCATCATGGCGCTGAGCGTACGAGATGTCGGTGAGGCGATCTCAACGCCTCCCCCCATGGTCATGCACTGGCGAGCGATGCCCGCGAGAGTGCCCATGAAGGTGGAGTCTACTCCTGAGCAGAGCTCAAGGTCGACGATGATGTGATTTCCCCCCTGTGCGATGTAGTGATCGGCAAGGGATTTGATGGTTGGGCTATTCATAAAGCTGCCGCGACTCTTGCAGCGAATCCATAGGAATTGCTCAAATTGGTGGTGTAGAATGTTGGGTTCAGTGCTCATCTTAATTAGATGTATTTTAATACTCCATCAGATTAAGTTCAAGTCAAATTTGGAGTGATGATACGATTTACCCCGACCGCTGTTAGAGAGTAGGTCAAATCACTTGAAGTTATAGATCAAAGCTTATGGAGATGAAAGATGCTTTGGAGGAGCAGGCAGGGGAGGGAGGGGGATGTGCATGGGCTTGAAGGATATTTTCTCCCTTTTGTAGGTAGCGACATGTTTCTCCCATTCCAGCTCTTCGGGGGAGGTGGGGCGGTGGAGAACAAGGGGCAGTACCGCAGCGAGTAGAGACGCATTGCAGGTGAAAAAGATCAGCAAAATGAGCGCGTAGAGCTCCAGATGTGCCGCCCTGTCAGGGGAGTAGGAGATGAGGAGTTTCATGAGCAGACCACACACATATACGAGCAGGTAGTTGCTTAGCGCGATGAGGGCGACCGTGAAGGGAGCTCTACCGAGGCACCACGCGATGAGCAGGAGAGTGGGATACAAGAAGAGGAGCGACTCATAGCCCCAGATCGCCTCCTGCATGATTTCGTAGTTGTACACATCGCGCAGAGGTGAGGGCAAAAAGAGATGCAGCTGTCCTGCGAGTGCCATCCCAATGAAAATACACATGCTCAAGGTGAGAACGCCGACGATATTCCACCCCATCCATGCTTGATTCATGAGACTAGGGCTAGCCAGTAGAAAGGCGAGGATGACAATGTAGGAGGGGAATTGTAAGAGATGCTGGCGCAAGTGGTAGGAGAATAGGCTCTCCCATAGCTCGGGGAGTGACTGGCGCGGGCTGCCTACCAGCGTTGCCTCAATGAGCCAAATGATGAAAAAGAAGAGAATGAAATGGAAGATGAAGCGTCTCATAAGGGCAAAAATCTATATGTGAACAAATATGAGTGTCTTTTATACGAGTACGCAAGTCAAGAAGAAAGAATCAGTCATGCGCATTTGCACATCATTTAACTTGCCTATCTGGGCAAAGTATGGCATGATTTGCTCGCGTACACAAGCTGCAATTTTTTTATGAATATCCCCCCACGTATTGCTATAGGATCTGATCACAAAGGTGTTAATTTGAAGAGTGCCGCCATTGAGGCGTTGAAAACCCAAGGATGCGACATCATGGATGTCGGTCCTCAGAGCGAAGATAGTTGCGATTATTCTGACTACGCCAATGCCGTCTGCAAGGCAATCGTTGATGGTCGTGCCGATCGCGGTATCCTCATCTGCTGGTCTGGGCAGGGCATGACCATCGCGGCGAATCGCTGGCGCGGTGTCCGCGCGGCTCTCTGCGCGACTCCTGAGGTCGCAGCACTCGCACGCCAACACAATGATGCCAATGTACTCTGTCTCTCCGCCTCGGCTGTCAGCTCAGAGGCATTGGGCTCTCTGCTGGATGTCTGGATGGGCACGGAGTTTGAGGCGGGACGTCATGTGACGCGCCTCACCAAGGCCTCGGGCTCACCGCTGAGCGTGGTTGATCCCAGCATCGCTGAGCTCATTGAGGAAGAGCGCCTGCGACAGAATAATAATATTGAGCTCATCGCCTCGGAGAACTTTACCTCCCCTGCCGTCATGGAGGCACAAGGCTCCATCCTCACCAACAAGTACGCCGAGGGCTATCCTGCGCGCCGCTGGTATGGTGGATGTGAAGTCGTCGACAAGGTGGAGCAGCTCGCCATTGACCGCGCCAAGGCACTCTTCGGCTGTGATCATGCCAATGTGCAAGCGCACTCCGGATCGCAAGCCAATATGTCGGTTTATCTCGCCTGCTTGAGCCTAGGGGATACGATTCTCTCGATGGATCTCTCTCACGGAGGTCACTTGACTCATGGCTTTTTTGCGAACTTCTCAGGCTCACTCTACACGATTGAACACTACGGCGTCATGCAGGATGCCGAGACCATTGACTATGACGCCATGGCCACGCGTGCTCGCGAGCTCAAGCCCAAGATGATTCTCGTGGGTGCCTCAGCCTACTCACGCACCATTGATTTTGCCCGTGTGCGCGAGATCTGCGATGAGGTGGAGGCTATCATGTTTGTCGATATGGCTCACATTGCAGGCCTCGTGGCCGGTGGTGCTCATCCTTCTCCTGTCCCCTATGCAGACTTTGTCTCAACGACGACGCATAAGAGCCTGCGCGGACCTCGCGGCGGTATCGTGATGTGCAAGCAGCAGTGGGCCAAGAAGCTCGACTCTGCGACCTTCCCAGGTATGCAGGGCGGACCTCTGATGCATGCGATTGCAGCCAAGGCTGTCTGTCTCGGTGAGGCTCTCAAGCCCGAGTTCAAGCAGTACGCGCAGCAAGTCGTCAGCAATGCTGCTGCCATGGCCGATCAGCTCGCCGAGCTCGGCTACCGCATCGTCTCGGGTGGCACGGACAATCACTGCTTTATGGTGGACGTGAGCCCCAAGGGGATCAACGGCGTCCAAGCACAGCACGCGCTCGATGAGGTCGGTATCACGGTGAACAAGAATGCTATCCCCTTTGACAAGGGGACGACCTTCAAACCCTCTGGTATCCGCATCGGCACGCCAGCCGTGACAACACGTGGCATGCGTGAGGATGATGTCCGTCAGGTCGCGCTCTACATCGATCGCTGCCTGAGCATCCTTGCCGATGTCCCCGAGGCTGAGCAGACCGCACTCTATGATGAGCTCAAGAAGGAGGTGACGCAGTTCAATACCTCTTTCCCCATGCCCTGATGCGCACGAAGATGATAGGATGAGCTTGATCTGTATGCATCGCATAGATTCTGGTATAACGAGAGTTACTAGATGACAAAGAATATTTAATGTATTATAATTATATTTAATTTTTCTTTATATGCCTCAGGATGAGAGTCTATGCTAAAATACAAGAGTTTGCTTATGTATGTAATGCCCCTTGTTGGTATCTAATTCGGACTCGAATTTGACTTGATAAAAGTTAATAGACGTGACACAATTATCCCATGTTCGGAACTCGTTATTTCACATTATTATTTGGATTTTTATTAATATTCCAATTCGGCTGTTCTCAACAACAACAGAACAGTTATACTCGTAATCCGCGGGCTGTCAAATTCTCTCCTGTAAAGGGTAATATTATACCCCGCTCGTTGCGCTCCATGGCGCGTGAGGTGAATATACGAGTGCGCATGATGCCCAAGAACTTGCGCGCTCGTCGCGAGTCAAAGCATATGCGTCCTACCTACATCACGATACATAGCACGGCCAATCATCGCCCTACAGCGACGGCAATGCAGCATTCACGTGCGTTGAATCGAGGAGCCTTCAGGAATAGGAGCTGGCACTTCACCGTCGACCAGTTCATGGCGGTGCAGCATCTACCTCTCAATGAGAGCGCATGGCATGCAGGAACCGTCGCGGGGAATCGCAAGTCAATCGGTATCGAGATGGCTGAGTCAGAGAGCCGCGGCAATAATCACTACCGCACGTGGAATCGCGCAGCCAAGCTCACCGCCCTGCTGATGATGCGCTACAAGATCAGACTGCGCAATGTCGTGCCTCACCATCACTGGTACGGCAAGGCCTGCCCAGGACCACTGCTCGATCGAGGACGCCCTGGGCGCAAGTGGGCGTGGTATGTCTCGCGCATTGACTACTACTACCGCTGTCTCAACAACGGCGTTTCTAGTCCCTGATCGACCTAGCTACTCATGAGCTTGCGCTGGTCTGACCAGATAGCCCAGCTTGACTCCTTGACGGAGAAAGATCAAAAGGCACTATCATCAGCAGGATTACATTCTGTTGGTGATATCCTTTTGCGCCCCCCCAAGCGACATGAGGACAGGCGCAGCGGGCTCAGGCTCACCGAGGGGGTACTCCACCAGCCTGCTTGTTATCATGTGAATGTGATAAGTTGTGGGTGGAAGTTCTCCTTCAAGCGTTATTTTGAGGCTCTTGTCGTTGATGCGTCCGATGATGCCGCCTCAGCACTACGCCTGCATCTGCGCTGGTTTCACACCCCCTACATAGCCAAGCTACTCGCGCAGGGGCAGACTCTGTATATCTACGGCAAGCTCAAGCACTATGGCCAGCAGCTCTGCATAGTCAATCCTGAGTTCGAAATCAAGGAAGAGGATGCCGGACTACGCCTCGCCCAGCAAGCACTAGGAGGCAGCCTTGAGGGTGCTCCCGATTACCCGCAAGCGAGCACGGCTGAGAGCGTGAGTATACACGTCGATCGTATCGTGCCTATCTATCGCTCTGTATCGGGGATGACTGCGCGTGCCTATCGCGAGCTGGTGTGGCGGCTACTCGAGCAGCTCGATGGCGCAACGACTCCTCCCTACTATGATGTCGCACCGCAGTACCCGTGGACGGAGGCCTTGCGCGACTTGCATTTTCCTGAGGATCTATCCCTCATTCGCAAGGCGAAGATGCGCTTGGCGCTCAGTGAGTGCTTTTTACAGCAATTCAAGGTGCAGTGGAAGCGCCGTCTCGCGCAGCGTCAGCTCGGTCAGATCACTTGCACTACGCGCTACTACCTCGATGAGCTGGAGGCGCGCCTGCCTTTTTTGCTGACAGGAGCACAGAAGCGTTGTCTCGACGAGATCATGCGCGATATGCGCGAGCCCATCCCCATGAATAGACTCGTGCAGGGCGATGTCGGCAGTGGCAAGACACTCGTCGCGCTGGGTGCCATGCTGCTCTGTGTCGAGAGTGGGAAGAATGCCGCCATGCTTGCCCCGACGCAGATCCTAGCCGAGCAGCATTATGCAAACTTTTCACGCCTCCTTCAAGGCATGGACATCCCGCTCTCGCTCCGCACAGGCGATAGGCGCGAGGATAGCGATCTCGTCTCACTGGATGATAAGAACTACGGGGAGGCACCCCGCATCATCATTGGCACGCATGCCCTGCTCTATGCGAAGAACAAGGTGCAGGATCTGGGACTGGCTGTCATTGATGAGCAGCATAAATTCGGCGTCGAGCAGCGGCGCGGCTTTTTGGATACCAACGAGGTCGCCGATCTGCTCGTCATGACGGCTACCCCCATCCCACGCACGCTCACCCTCACGCTCTATGGTGATCTGGATGTTTCTATCATTGATGAGCTCCCCGCCAATAGGGGCGAGATCCACACCGCGCTGCGCCATCCGAAGCGCATGAAGCGCATCATCGCCTTCCTCCATGCGGAGCTAGAGGCGGGCAGGCAGATCTACATCGTCTCCCCCCTCGTGGAGGGCAGCGAGGCGCGCGCTCAGAGCTCCGTGCTCGAGGAGGTGCAGCGATGGCAGGAAGAGTTTGCAGATTATGAAGTCGCTCTCCTGCATGGTAAGCTCAGTGCCGAGGAAAAGGAGAGTGTGATGAGCCGCTTCCGCGACAATGAGACACAGGTGCTCGTAGCTACGACGGTGATCGAGGTCGGGGTGGATGTGGCCAATGCGACCGTGATGATGATCAATGATGCCGACTCCTTTGGTCTCTCCCAGCTGCATCAGCTGCGCGGGCGCATTGGGCGAGGTTCGCAGAAGAGCTACTGTATTTTGCTCTCTGAGGCAGAGCCCGATTCTGCGGGACGCGAGAAGCTCAATATCCTCGTGCAGAGTCGCAATGGATTTGAGATAGCTGAGCAGGATTTTCGCCTGCGCGGCCCTGGTGAAGTCCTCGGGACGGCGCAGAGCGGGCTCGGGACGATACAATTCCCCGAATGGCTTGGGCACGCACGACTGATTGAGCGTGCGATGCGTGAGGCGAATCGCATCCTCGATAGCGATCCCCAGCTCAAGCTACGCGAGCACAAGCAGCTGCGTCTGCTCGTGGAGGGTGAGGGCGAGGAGGCGGTGATTGCCTAGCGATGACGCGCTTCGCAATGAGGACAATAGGCCTCTTTTTCTTGACTGACAAACTGATAGCCGCAGATGCGGCAGCGCAGATGCGTCTTGCGACGGCGGTAGTTGCGTAGCAGCTGGCGCAAGGTTGATAGCGTAAAAATAAGAATCAGCCCCCCAGTCCCGAGAAAGGTCAGTAGCATCAGAAACTCACTAATACTGAGCTCAAGTAACCTCATGGCTGTACCTCCTCTCGCGTGGACTCTGGCTCTGTACTCGAGGATTCTGGCGTTGGATCGCTTGTTCCAACCCGATATTTCTGCTGCTCTTGCTCAAGCTCAGTCGGAAGGGCGAGGAGATAGCTCGCCTCAAGGAGAGGTGAGAAGGAAGGACGCGAATCCGATGGCATCTCGGGCAGGGCTTGTAGCGATGCGGTGCGTGAGATGGGGAGATGGATAGGCGAGAGCTGCTGCTGCGCTGGGTCAGCATAGCGTGGGAGCTTGAAAAGCAGGGGAGAGGTCTCGGTGAGGTAGGATTGCAGCAGCGCACTCTTTTGGTGGATGACCTGACCGTGCCCCAGTGAGACGACATCCTCAGCGGGCTTCACGCGTACAAAGAAAAAGAAAAGCACGGTGGCTAGCAGAGCCACGAGGATAAAAAAGGGCAGACAGCCGCGAGGATCACGCCCATGAAGTGAGTGGTAGATGAATCCTTTGCTCTTCTGCGCAGATTTCATAGCAGGATGACGGTCAGATTGGATGGCTAGTCAATAGCGGGGCGGGCAGCGAGCGAGCAGCGGTAGCCGAGGCGCAAAATCTCGTCGATGAGCTGTTGCGTGGCACCGACCGCTACAGCCTCATCTTGGATGATGACAATATGCGTGCGCGTGGGATTCTTGCCTGCGAGCGCTTTGAGAGCCTTTGCTATCTCATCTTGGGAGTTGGGCAGCTCCTTCGTATCGAGAAAGAGACGTGGCTTGTCCCCTGCGGTGATGGTGATGAAATGCGTCTGCTTGCGATCAATACGGCTGATGTTGAAGTGTGACTCAGAGCTCACCACGTCAACGCCAAATTGTGGCAGCGAATGATTCTTGAGCAGCGCGCAGACAAAGAGCAGCAGCAAGATGTTGGCCCATGCAATGATGATGATAGGAAAGCCCGAGTCGGGGAGGGTACTCTTGACGCGCTGCATGATAAAGGTGCTTTGAGGACTAGTTGTGAGATGCTGATTCAGAGAGAGAGGCGTTGGATGTCTTGCGAATGCGGACATCGCAGATGATGTGTACACTCTCAAGACCGGCGCGCTCGATTTGATTGATCACCTTGCGCGCGCAGGAGGAGAGGTACATGTAAAAGAGGTAGAGCGGGATGGCAAGAGCTATCCCTAGAGACGTACTCATGAGAGCCTGCTGGATCGTCTCGGCAATCTCTGGGGCGACCGCCCCGCCTCGAGTCACACCAGGCTGCTCATAAAAGCTCATCAGCGCGAGCACCGTGCCCAGTAGCCCCAGCAGAGGCATGACCGTAGCCGCACAGAGCAGCACACGAATATTGCGCTCCACGCGGAATACCTCCATATTCGCCGCCTCGATAGCAATATCGCGCATCTCGCTACGCGCGAGCTTGGGGCGCGTGAGCACCGCCTCGACCACACGCGCCATGGGACCTGGGAGTTGGCGCGCCTCGTGGAGCGCCTCCTCGTACTGTCCTTGGCGCAGCAAGCCCGTGAGCCCATTGAGGAACTCATAGGAATTGATATTCACGCGGTGAAAGTAAAAGAGACGCTCACCCACGACGCCGAGACCGACGATGGCAAAGATGAACATGAGCCAGAAGAGCGGCCCCATTGAGTTGAAGAGCGTGAGCATTGAGTCTATCGTTGTTTCTAGGGTGAGAATGACGGCGGCTCGACTTTCTTATACGGGATTGATCGACTCCATCCCCATGTAGGGGATCAAGACCTCGGGGATGCGCACCGAGCCATCAGGCTGCTGGTACTGCTCGAGGAGGGCTACATAGAGGCGGGGGAGGGCTGTGCCTGAGCCATTGAGCGTGTAGGGAGTGCGTGTCTTGCCATCAGCGTCTTTGTAGCGTAGCTTCATGCGGCGTGCTTGGTAGTCGCTAAAGCAGGAGCAGCTTGAGACCTCAAGGTAGCTTCCCTGACCGGGTGCCCAGACCTCAATGTCATAGGTCTTGGCGCTGGAGAATCCGAGATCACCTGTGCACAGCTCAATGACGCGGTAATGGAGACCGAGCTTTTGGAGGATAGCCTCGGCGTGCCCTGTGAGCTCTTCGAGACGAGCAAAGCCCTCCTCGGGTTTGCATACCTGCACGAGCTCCACCTTGTCAAACTGATGCACGCGAATCATCCCCTTGTTCTCGCGACCCGCGGATCCAGCCTCGCGGCGGAAGCAAGGCGTGTGCGCCGTCAGCTTGATAGGCAGCTGAGCCTCGCTGAGGATCTGATCGCGGCAGAGATTGGTCACAGGCACCTCAGCGGTAGGGATGAGGAAGACGCTATTGTCCTCTAGCCCATACATGTCATCTTCGAACTTCGGAAGCTGACCTGTGCCATACATGCACTCACGACGCACGAGGAAGGGGACTCCTACCTCCTCATAGCCATGCTCCTGAGACTGCACGTCGAGGAGGAAATTGATCAGCGCACGCTCCAAGCGCGCACCGCGACCGCGGTAGACGATGAAGCCTGAGCCTGAGATGCGAGCCGCGTCTTCGAAATTGATCATACCCAGCCCCGTAGCGATGTCCACATGATTCTTGGGATCGGCAATAGCGGGCTTGCTGCCCCAGACGCGCAGCTCGGGATTCGCCGTTTCATCAGCACCCTCGGGGGCGTCAGCATGGGGCGTGTTGGGGATATGCAGCAGCAGCTCCTGCTGCTTGCTCGCGGCCTCATCGGTGAGCACATCGAGCTGCTTGATACGCTCGCCTACCTCGCTCATGCGAGCCTTGAGAGTTTGCGCCTCCTCGTGGCGTGCCTCCTTCATCATCTGACCGATGAGCTTGGAGGAGCTGTTGCGTTCGTGTGAGAGAGCTTGTTTTTCCGTCTCGTAGGCACGGCGTGCTTCATCGCATTCTAGCACTTGATCAATCAATGTCCAATGCTCGCCTCCGCGCAGCTGTAAGGCGCGCTTTATTTCCTCGGTATGTTCTCGAATGACACGAATATCTAGCATAGTGAGCTTAGTATACTCTAAAATGAGACGAAGACAAGTGGAAACTCTAAGGCGGGCACGATTACTTGCTCGGAGGCGAATAATCCGGTATAAGAAGGATATTTTTGAACTGGTTGTATTATGATTGTTGCTTTCTGTTATTTTATAAAAATGTTAACAAATTAAAATTTATTGAGTTATTAAAGTTTAGAATTGTGATGATGTTGAAGAAATACCCTTGACCTTCGAAAAGTAATATGCTACTTTTCAGAGCAATAAACGTCTCTCCGTATGAAATTGTCATTATCGAAAAAACTAAAAGCTTGGGTGATTTCTAGTCTCTTACTACTGACACAGCCATTACTTGCAGAAACGCCTACCTATAATGTAGGGGTGGGCAATGGAGGCGTACTCACGAGTACGCCTGCGGGTGAAGAGGTGATCATTGACTTGGAGGAGGTGAGTGGTGATTGGCTCTCAGAGGCTTTAACAGTGAATGCTGATGTGCTGGTGAAATCATGGGTTATTACAAATGGTCACAGTATAGATGATAATGAAACGACTGTAACCTTTAATGGGAAAATTTCTGATTATTACCCCACAGCAGAGGGTGAAGGGACTTCCACTGAGCCAGCGGATATTATATATAAAGCTTGGGGGAATGGAGATGTTAATAATAAGTATGTGTTCAAGGGGGATATGTCTGGCTTTAGTGGAGATATTCTCAATCAGAGTAGTAATGACTCGTTGCGTCTTTTCTTTGAAGGGACTCAGCGTTTAGCATTAGCGGGTACTGGTGCTATAGATAATTGGAAGACGGCGAAATCCAGTGTTGTCTTTAACGTTGTGGATAATGATGGAGAAGTACAAGCATCTACTGTCACGAATACATCGATTAGTGCTACATCTGTTAGCTTCAACGGTGGTTCTACTGCGCGGTATGAGGTGTCAAGTACCATTAATACGAACAATCTCACGATCGCAGATGCAACAACGGTGGATTTTACAGGGGCACTTACAGTGAATACAGTATTCAATGGTGCAGCCGCTGCTATCGATATTGGTAGCAATGCAACGGTGGGGTTTGGAGCAACGGCAACTGCGACACAACTCAATATCAATAGCGGGGCAACCGTCAATGTCAATGCCGCGTTGACGGCCGATGTTGTAGTGGCAGCCGCTGGTTCGGTGATCAATTTGAGCTCTGGTAATACTTTGACCGTGAATGATTCTATCGAAGGCTCTATCAATCTCGAGGGTGAAGGTACGCTGACACTCAATGGTACATGGGCGTTCTCTGAGGCTATGACCAATAATGCTAATGTCACCTTTGGTGATGGATTTGTGCTCGATCTTACAGGGAAAACATTTACTGAAAGTGGAGGTACCTATTCATTCACCCTCGGTTTGGGCTCAGGTGTTTATAATTACGCTGCTTGGTTGACTGATGGCGCGATTGATTCGAGTCGCCTTTTAGGTGTTACAACAGCAGGGCGCGAGTTTAGCTTTACGAATGGCGTGTTGAGTTATACTGTTACGGCTACAACATATAAACATAGTGGCGGTCTTACGTGGATCGTGGGAGGTAGTGGCTTTACTGAAGGTGGAGATTACGTGGATGAATCTATCGTTGTCTTTACTGGTAGTAGTGACGTGACTCTCGGTTCAGATATCAGTGCTAGTGATTTGACCGTCGAGACTGGTACAGTAACTATAGCTGGTAGCTACTCACTCACTGTGGGTGCCCTTCTCGTTCAATCTGGTGCAACGATGACAGTGAGTACGAATGCATTTGCTTTCACACAAATGCAGCTTGAGGAGAATGCAAGTCTCACCATCTCCTCTGAGCAGGCGGCGGGTGATTTCAGTATGGCTACTGTCACAGGGACGGCTACCAGTACACTCAATTTGGCTTTTAGTGATGCGGGTAGCACCTTGACGGACACGGGCAGCTTCGCAGGGACGCTCGGCATTAGCTCGGGGCTTTTGAATGTATCTTCAGCGCAGCTTGACATCGACTCAGGTATTGGTGTCGCGCTTGGTGAGTCTAGCAGTCTTAAAATTAGTGATAATCTCGCAGCGTCAAAAGATCTGGGCAAGATCACAGGCAGTGGTCAGATCATCGTCGATCTCGCCGCGATTTCTAATGTTAACGGTACCGATCTCACGATGAGTGATGCTTTCACAGGGACGCTGGTTGTGAACTCAGGGTGGTTTAGTGCTCTGGACTCGACGAATGGTGGTGCGACCAGTATGGGAGGGACATCGCAGGTTGTCCTCAAGAATGGATCGGGGATTGTGTTTGACGCCTCAAGCAGTGGCAGTACAATAGAATTTGCACAAGATATTCAGATCGCTGACGGTGCTACGGCTACATTCCGTGTATGGGGAGGGAGCAGTGTGCGCGTGCTTACGGGTGCATTGACTGGCAGCTCATCGTCGGTATTTAAATACACGGATCAGGGGGCACTGCGCCTAGATAATCTAGGAGGATTCTCGGGGACTCTCAACTTGGAGGGCAGTACTATTGCCGATGGCAGACTGATCGTCAATGATGATGCCACTCTCAATAGAATCACTTTTGCCGCTGGTGAGATTCTTCAAATCGCCGCAGGTAAAACTGTAACAACCAATGGCGGAGGAGCTATCTACACACGTTATTATAACTACGGCTACAACATTGTTTTTGAAGACGGCGCTAGCCTTGTTGACAATGTCTCATTTGGCATAGGTGGAGGCACCCCAGAAAGTAGGACGACAGTCTCATTGACGACAACGAGCGGTACAGCCTATTATCAAATTCAAGGCTTCTTTGGTGCAAACACATCGGGTGCAGATACATTGCTCACCATTGGTGCTGGGGTGACGCTAGAGAGCATGGCAACTCGTACGTCAAATAACAGTAGTACTGCTGCCGGTCCCCTATTCATGCTGGGGCATTATTCAGGCAGTGCAACATCTATCGTTGATGTAGCGGGCACCCTCATACTCAACTCAGGTATCTCCAATCGCGATGCTGCAGGTACGATCAATGTCAAGAGTGGTGGCACACTTGAGCTGCGTCAAGGTCTTTATGCTAATAGTAATGGCGGCACGATCACGATCAATGCCGAGTCAGGATCTACACTCAAGCTCAGTACGCAGACGACAAGTAGTAATATCATTGCCGCAAAGCTTGCAGGTGGCTCACAACTGATAGCTCAAGGTGCTGCGGTCAACGTATACAACAATCTCCGCCTCACAGGTACAGGCTACGTAGATTTCTCCTTGACTGATGTCAACGCCAGCGCAACTATCAGCTCGGTCATCAGCAATGCAGACTCGGGCACATCGGGGCTTGCTGTGACTGCTTCAGCGGGGCAGACGGTCACCCTCAGCGGTGATAATACCCACACCGGGGGGACGAGCATCGCCGGTGGCGGCACGCTCAAGCTTCAGCATGTCGGTGCTGCTGGCAGTGGGACGATCAAGATTGCAGACAACTCCATTGTCGAATTTGGTGGATCTCGCAGTGTCACTAATGACATTGAGATCGTAGGAGCAGCACAGCTGAAGGGGACGAGCAGTGACAATGAAATCGTGCTCACGGGGGATATGTCATCCGTAGCCGCTGAGTCCGCCTCCTTTGCTCTGACTCGCAATGGTGGTACGAGTGCTGATCTCTCCTTTGCGCTTGGTCATTACACGGTACAGGGATCGCAAATGACAGGCCTCAATGTATCCGTCGCTGACAATGCCACCCTGCGCTTGGAAAACGTCACGCTAGATGCTGTCGTCATGGATGCTGACGCCGAGATGGCAAACTCCAAAGTGATCGTCCGCACAGCGACAAAGAGTGCCCAGACGACGCTTACAACGCATAAAGTTGGCACCGATGAGACTATAGATAATACGGGTGTCGCCATCTACACGCTCGAGGGCGTCTCACTGGGGATTCTCGAGGGAACGCTCACGCTGGATCTCAGCAATCTCGCTCTCAAGGATGAGATTCTCACTGCCTATGAGAACGGACTGGTAGGTCTAGAGCTTAAAGATGTGACGAAGCTAGGCATTTGGTATAACGATGTCACCTTGGACTTCGGTGGCGATCATACGCCTATTAAAGCACTCGGAGTCACGACGATAGATGGTGCAGTAGGCTCAAATCTCGTGCTTGTTATTCCAGAGCCAAGTGCCGTGAGTCTGAGTCTTCTTGCGATGATAGGACTGCTCGCTCGCCGTCGCCGAACCCCTGCCGTAGCGTAGGTGAGCGGCACAACGCTGATACGCATTAGATTTTACCACATTTCCTCACGCAGAGTTCTCTTGCGCGAGGAAATGTTTTGTCGTGTATTGGATGCCGTGTTTGCAGAGTTGCCCGTCGCGTCATTGGTAGATATCGATGCCGAGCTTCATCAGATCGGAGAGCGAGAGAGCGCAGGGGTCGGGGGCGACCCAGTGATCGGGCTCAATCTCGCGTGGTGCGAGATTCATCCCGTAGGTGACATCAAGGTAGGGATGATTGATGCGTCGACCAAAGGCACTGCAAGAGGGAGGATCAATAGGGGAGGGTACCTCACCTGGGAGCGGGATGAAATGACTCCTTTCTCCGGGAGTCAGAGATGGAATAGCCGTGAGCAGGGAGCGGGTGTAGGCGTGGCGCGGGTTGGTGTAAAGACGCGCTGAGCTTGCCATCTCGACAATCTTGCCCTGATACATGACCGCTGTACGGTCCGCGACATGGCGCACGAGAGAGAGGTCATGCGAGATAAAGAGATAGGAGAGTCCTAGCTCTCGCTGTAGCTCGAGCAAGAGATTGATGACCTGTGCTTGGATGGAGATATCCAGCGCGCTGACAGGCTCATCGAGGATGAGGATCTTGGGCTTGAGGGCGAGAGCACGCGCGATGCAGATACGCTGACGCTGACCTCCCGAGAGCTCATGCGGGTAGCGGTGTCGTATACTCTGTGCCAAACCTACCTGATCGAGTAGGGTGGCGACTCGTGCGTCTAGCTCCGCGCGGTGGCGTATGCCGTGGATGATGAGCGGCTCCTCGAGAATTGCGCCAAGTGTCATGCGGGCGTTGAGAGACTCTGCAGGGTCTTGGAAGACCATTTGGATGCGGGGACGCATGGCACGCAGGCTTCTTGGCGAGCCTTGTCCTATCTCTTGCCCCATCAGCTCCATGCTGCCCGAGGTGGGTTGATAGAGGCGCATGATGCAGCGTGCCACCGTACTCTTGCCACAGCCACTCTCGCCGACCAGTCCGAGACTCTCGCCAGCCTTGAGGCAAAAGGAGACATCGTCGACGGCCTTCAACCACGACACACGGCGTGAGAACATACCGCGCCGTATGGGGAAATACATCTTGAGTTTATCGAGTCGTAGGAGACATTCCATGGCAATAGATAGGGCCTGCCTGAGATGACCCTAGCTGCATTGTAGCTCTATTGCTACGTAGAATCAAGCTCGAATCTTGTCTCGCGCCTTGCGATATCGGGCATCAAGCGAGTTGTTGATTGATGTCCTCGATGAGCTCGCGCAGGGTGGGGTCATCTTTCATCTTGCGCTCTATGGTGCGCTTGGCGTGGAGGACGGTGCCGTGATCTCGCTTGCCAAAGGCTGTGCTGATGTTTTGCAGAGAGTGCTTGGTGTGTCGACGCGCGAGGTACATGGCAATTTGTCGAGGGTGGGCAATCTTGGCGGTGCGTCGGCTGCTTTTGAGATCATCGATATCGAGTTGGAAGCTAGTGGCGACTTGCTCGAGGATGTTCTCGAGGGTGACAGCCTGCTTGTGCTTTTGTTTTTGCTGGAAAAAGTCGCGTAGCAGATCATTCACCTTGCTGATCGTGATCTCCTCGTGATGGAGACTCACGTAGCTGGTGATACGGATGAGGGCCGCCTCGAGACGACGCACACAGCTGGTGATATTGTGGGCAATATGATTGATGATGTCATCGTCTATTATCCCCTGACTCTTCCATTGATCGCGCTTGTGGCGTAGGATGGCGATGCGCGTCTCAAGGCTGGGAGGGCTGATGCTTACGGTCATTCCCTGTTCAAATCGTGTGGTGAGGCGTGTGTCCAGTGTCTGGATGGCACTAGCGGGGCAGTCGGAGCTCAGGATGATTTGCTTGCCGCTGGAGAGTAGGCTGTTGAAGGTATGGAAGAATTCTTCCTGTGTCTTCTCCTTATGGGCGAGGAATTGGATGTCGTCGATGAGCAAGACGTCCGCGTTGCGGTACTTCTTGCGAAAGTTGGTGAGGCTATCACCTTTCTTGCTCATCGCCTCAATGTAGGCGTTGGTGAATTCTTCGCTGGTGACGTAGAGTACGTTCTTCTTTTTATGCTTCTCGATGATGGCATTGCCTATGGCGTGTAGGAGATGGGTCTTGCCCAGTCCCGACGCTCCGTGTATGTAGAGGGGGTTGTAGAGCTTGGTCTTGCTGTTGACCACAGCGTTGGCCGCGGCGTAGGCAAAGGAATTGCTCGACCCTTCGATGAAGTTGTCAAAGATGAGGTCAGGATTTAAGCGTGTCTTCTTGTGAGTCGCTCGTGACAAGGTGATTGCAGAGTGTGCTTGACTCTGGGGGATGAGCGCTGCTTTACTCGCCGCTGGGGATGTGCTCGTTGTTTCAGAGTTCTCCTCATGCGTGTTGATGAATTCGATCTGACGCGCGGCCTCAAGGACGTAAGAGGCTGCGCTGATGATATTTTGCTCATAGTTGACCTCAACCCAGTCTATGGGCAGACCGTTGGGGTACTGGATCAGGAGGGTTGTTCCCGTATCTTGAATAAGCGATAATTTCGATATGTAGGCATCATAGCCGTATTCTCCGATTCCTTCGCGATCACGCATATTCTTTACGATGCGTTTCCATAATACCTGTTCTTTGCTCGATGGGTTCATGTGCGATGTATTGCGATGATTTGCTGAGGAGAGATTGACATGATTGTTATAAAACGAAAAGGTTTTTTTTGTATTATAACAAATAACAAATTCGCAAGTCTACATCTAAGAAGAAGTTGTGTGGCGAAAAAATTTCAATAACAATAATAGTTTCATTTAACTTTTCTTAAATAATTAAAGTTAGATTGAGCCCCCTTTTTTTTAAGGAAATTATTAAAAAATAAGAATTTGTCGATCGAAAATACAGCGTGAGCAAGCTGATTTTGGGATAATATTTATGACTCCTTTTCTGTCCTGTGATGAGAGAAATGCTGCCAATGATCGCCACCGAGCTTCATGCTCGTGGCGGGATCGCAGAGCTCACCTAGAGCCGTGATGGGGCAGGGGAGCTCATGCTGCGTGAGTCGATCCCACACCGTGGGGGGGAAGCAGAGCAGCAGCTCATAGTCCTCTCCATCGCTCATCGCCTGCTCACTGCTGCATCCCTCGTGGAGCGGGAGACGCTCCTTGTCGAGATGGCAGCCACAGCCGCACGCCTTGAGGAGTCGTGGGAGATCGGTGGAGAGCCCATCGGAGAGATCCATCATCGCACTGGGCGCAAGATCTTGCGTGACCAAATAGCGAGCCAGAGCGAGACGCGGCTCAAAGGTGAGGTGACGCTCACTCACAAAGGAGCCTCCTAGCCGCCCTGAGACCGCGAGTATATCACCCACGCGCCCTCCCGAGCGTAGGATGGCGCGCCCTCGCTCCACCTTGCCTGTGAGCGCGACATTGATGATGAGCCCATCGTAGGGGAGAGCGGAGGTCTCGCCGCCTGCCAGAGAGATACCGTACTGCCGCGCGAGCGGGAAGATACCCTCGCGGTAGAGCGCGACGAGATCGGCGGCGGGGCGCGACGCGTGGACGAGGATGGTGATGAGGGCATGGGTGGGTAGTCCTCCCATAGCCGCTATATCCGAGATCGCGCGAGCCAGAGCCTTGCGACCGATGAGAGCAGGGTCGGTATGGCGCAGGAAGTGCACGCCCTCCACGACCACATCCGTCTTGAGGAGCATATCCCACAGTACATCCCCTGCGATGACAGCGCAGTCATCGCCCGGCCCCACCTTGAGTGCGTCATTGCTGGGCGACTCGCGGAGCAGCTGGGTGAGTAGGGCGTCCTCGCCTAGATCCGCTAGAGTCTTCTGACTCATAAATCTTTACCAAAGTAGGGGAGCACTACGGTGATGGTGAGAACGGAGACCGTATTAAAGATGGCGTGCAGCAGAATAGGCAGCCAGAGCGAGCGCGCACGCTCATAGGCAAGGGCGAGGATGACCCCGAATACGATCAGTATGGGTGTCTGGAGTAGCGACATGTGAAAGACGCCAAAGAGTGTGGCACTGAGAGCTATAGCTCCCCCCTTGCCCAAGAAGGGCTTGAGCGAGGGGTAGAGAAAGCCGCGAAAGAGCAGCTCCTCACCGATGGGGGCGATGATGATGGCGGAGACCGCGAGGAGCAGCTGGGTCTGGAGAGATCCCTTGCTGAGCGTCTCCACGACCTCTTGGTAAGTCGGAGTCTGCGTGATCTCCTTCAGCCAGCTCATCAGTCCTGATAGCTCCATGACCGAGTTAAAGCAAAACACGTAGAGATAAGTCGCCCCAATCCACAGGAGGACCGTTTTCCAGCTCAGGCGATTGCGATTTGCTGATGGGAGGCAGAGCCAGCGGACGGCAAAGGGGACGTAGATGATTGCCAGAAAGAGGGTGTTGATCATGCCAGACAAGAGGCTCTCCTCGGCTTGGTCAGACGTCGTTGCCTCTTGGATGGTAGGTGAGAGATCGATGTTGAGGGTGAAGAAGCCTAGGAGAAAGAAGCCCGTGAGCAGGTAGTCGAATCTCTGGGGGAAGAGGCTCGCACTCAGCCCTGGGGTGACGGCGCTACAGGGTAGGGGAGGGAGATGGGCGCTGCTGGCGATGAGCGCATCCCTGCGCCTGATAAAGTAGCTGATGATGAGGACGATGAGGGTGATTGTGAGTACGGCTATGCCTACGCTGACGTTGATGAGCTTGTAGGTGGGAGCGTTGCTGATGATATCGCTGAGCATGTGCTTTGTATGTTAACAATTCTAATCGCATTTGGCAAGGATAAACGATCTGCAATCCCCCTCGTGAGTAAGGGCGAGACATTTTTGCTTGCAGAGTGGTCACTATCATGCTAGAAAGGATTCAATGAAGATGTATAGCCCCATCCTATGTTGTCTGCTGCTTTCCTGCATGCCTCACGATCTAGAAGCCCAGTCGAGCAGTCCACCAGCTCCCACCTCGCTGGGCGAGTCGAGCTATCAGTGGAAAACAGCCCCCATCGATCAGACGGATACGGGAAGAGATCAGGTCAAATTCATCGAGCCCCGCAAGCTTTCACCCCATGTCTTAAACAACTACGCCAGTATCGAGCTTCGCGAGATTCGCTTTAAAGGAAATGTTGAGAACAAGATCGTCGCACGTGTCAAACGCTGTGCCGAGACCGATGCTTTCCTCAAAGCCCTCTCCACGACTCAGTTCTATCGGCGTCGTTTTGTGAATCTGCGCATTAGTTCGTCTGGGTGTATGAATATCTATTTTCTTGACGCTGAGGGTAAGGATATAGCTTCTTACACGAGTCTGGTAGACTTCCTCGATTGCTTTGAGGATGAGAAGGGACATATGCGCCCTCTCGTTGCCGAGTTTGCATCTTTTCTCGAAGCTAAAAATCTGCTCAAGAAATAAGCAAACTCATGCTGGGCGAGGGTCACATGAGGGCTCTTTTCTTGGGCGGCTGGCTGGCGATGCTGTGCAGCATGCCGTGGCTGTAGGCCTCGGCAAAGGTGCGTGCCGCGTCGGCGGAGTGTGAGTGTTGGTCGTGCAGCGGGGTCTCTCGTAGGCTTCCCGTCTCGCTGGGGGGGCTGGAGCGATACATCTCAAGGCAGCGTAGCCCGCTGGGCTCGTCCATGCCTCGGTGGTTGAGGATGCTCTTGAGGGTGCGTAGGTGAAACCAGCTGCGCATCAGCAGACGGCGCAGCTGATTGATGCCGCGCCAGATGTCGGGCGTGCGCGGCACGACGCGCACCGAGTGGATGCCGCGCCGCGCGAGGCTCTCGACATAGGAGTGCCCATGCGGGTCGCGGTGGGCCGCGTCATGGGGGAGGAAGTGCTCGGTGATGGCTCCGTACTCCCTCTCCCACTGCTGGATGTGCAGGACGAAGTGGTCGAGCCCCTGCTGATTGATCGCGTAGTGGTCGAGCCAATAGATCTCCCCGCCTCGGACCTGCACGAGCCAGAGTGCCGTGTGGTCGCTGAGCCCGAGATCCCAGCTGCAATAGAGGGGGGAGTCGGGCTGGTAGTCGCTCTCAACACCTACGCGCCCCTGCTCGCGTAGGCTGGAGAGCTGCCTGCCGTAGATCGAGCCCTCATGCCCTGTGGAGAAGGCTTCGTCGGCGGTGGAGGGGTATTCTTGCTGCATGGTGCCGCCCAGCGTGTGCTCCATGCGGGCGTACCAGAGCTTTTGCTGGGGGGAGAGGGTGATGCTTTCTTCGTCTTGGAGACGCTGGTAGTAGCGCGCGAGGCGCTCATTCCAGCTGGCGCGTCCCGAGAGCTGGTATTCCTCGTGGTCAAACCAGCTCAGAAAGAAGAAGGCGAAGTCGAGCTCGCTGAGCGCGTCCTTGCCTCGATTCTCCATGGCTTGGAGCATCAATTCATAATTCACCCCAAAGCGCCCCCCCTCATGGGTGCTCTCCAGAAAGATGCTGCCGGACTGCGGGACGGTGTTGATGCCCCCCGTGCGTATCTCCTTGGCACGCCATGGGCTGTGCACGGAGGTATGAGCGAGCTCGGAGATATGCAGCATCTGCATGGTACCACCGCGTAGGGTGGTACCGATGCGGATGTCGCTGCCATTGCAAAATCCTATGCGCGAGCGTGTGTCGCTGACGGGGCTGTGTTTTTCGGCGCGATATTGCCCCGTGTGCTGCTTGATGAGGCGGCCCAGTCGCGCGAGGGCTCGCTGCTCGAGGTCGGCGCAGGGGGGCTCGTAGTCGAGATGCTCCCAGGCAAAGCGTATCTTGCCCAGCTTTTGCTCAGCATCGGGGAGGGTCTTGTCGATGATGCCCGCGTGGTAGTTGGGGGTGAAGAGGCAGCGATCGAGCATGAGCAGGCTCACAAAGGTGGAGATGCCTAGCTGGCGTGCCTTGAGGATAGCGTTGCGCGTGTGCATGCCGTCATAGAGACGGCGTTGCGCACGATTGGGGCGAAAGCGCTGCATCTGTCCCGTCTTGTTCTCAATCCAGTAGAGGTGATTGAGCCTCCAGAGGGGGTCATCGAGTCGGCCTTGGAGCTGGGTTTTGAGATTGCTGCTCATAGCTCAAAGAGGTGTCTGCGGTCGCGGTACTTGTTCTTGAGGTCGCGTATATCTTTGAGTTTATTTGGCTCGCGGTACTTTCTTTCCTTGATATTACCGTCTTTGATCGCTCGTTGGTAGAGTCGGCGTGACGCTTTGTTTTGACGCTCAAGCATATCGTAGATGCTCAGTGCTATGCGCTCGACACCGCGCTCCTTGGAGCGTACGTGGGAGAGGAGCTGGGAGATATTCGCATAGGCTTGTTCGCCTTGCTTGCCGTATTGGATGTGAGCGAGGTTGTAGCAGATCATGAGTAGGGTGATTTGCGGGGGGGTGAGCTCGTCTATGCCGCGCTTGCTGAGGTCGAGGGAGAGACCTGTGTCTTCGTAGAGACTGATGAGTAGGTCTTGTACATCAGCAGTCCCTTGGAGGATGCTGTTCTCGAAGCTCTCAGACTCCATCTCATCAAAGAGGCGGTAGATGAGGTGATGCGAGGTGGTCATACTAGCCTCGGACTGCGTTTTCTCGGTGTGAGGCATAGGATCAATGTATTTATACTCATTGAGACTCTCGTAGTGTCCGTCCACGCCCGCTGGGTCGGGGATCTGGGCGCGTCGTAAAAAGTAGACACCACTGCGAACGTGCGCGACGTAGGGAGAGCGTCGTGTGGGGTCATGGTGGTCAAGCTCCCCAGGCATGAGGCGCAAGGTATGGCTGGGGTAGTAGTCGTCTCGGTAGAGCGTCGCATGCTCTAGGGCGCTGGTATCCAGCGTGTCGTTGAGTGGGGTAAACGAGGTCTCAACGTAGTTGCGCAAGTCCCCCTCCGTGGGCTCGAATCGCGTGTTGATCTCCTCGATGAGGGGGAAGAGTGAGGAGAGCACGCGCTGCGCTTTCCAGTTCTCCCCCATGCCTGGGAGCTTTTCACCATTGAGCCCGAGACGCTTGCCTTGCATCCAGATGCCTTGATCGTTATAAATGGCTGATTCGGCGTTGAGTAGGCGTAGGTCGTGGAGTAGGAGCATGGAGGGGAGTACTCGTTCATCCTTGAGGAGGTGTGTGGGGGAGCTGATCTCGCCTCGGTAGCGGTAGCCTTCTGTTGATTTGGTGGGCAGCTTCCAGCCTATGGGGAGCAGTGCTGGATCTTCAAAGAGTCGTGTCTTCTCAGAGGGATCTTCGAGCTCAACGCGGATGAAGCGATCCTTGCTATTGGGGGCGAGGCTGAGCTCGTGGAGCTCGGGGTATTCATTCAGGACGTCTTCGAGGGTCTGAAGCGACTTGGCGAATCGTTGTCGAGTGCCATAGAGCTGCTCGCGGTCTTCTAAGAATCCGTAGTTTTCAATGAGCTTGCTGTAGAGCCACGCCTTTCTTTTGGGCAGGCTTGCCTTCCAGCTCTGAGCGGGTGTCATCTGGAAGTTCCACAGCTCTCCATTTTGGTTGTGGGCGATGTGATAGCCGCCATAGAAGTGGCTCCATGCGCGCTCGGCATTTTCTGACTTGTTGAGCCCCTGTGAGGAGAGGATGTAGGGCATGAGTGGGCTTTGCTCGATGCGCTCCTTCTTATCGCGTAGTTCCTGCATGTGGTCGACTTTTTTTTGGAGATGGGTAGCTGTTTGCCTATTGCTCCACCGTAGGAGGTTGCGCCGACGGTAGCCGAGGCGTATGTGCTGTTTTTTGGGCACGTCGGGCTCGGGGGGGCTCAGGGGGACGAGCTTGAGCCATGTTTTGAGGCTTTCGGGGAGTGGGTGTGAATCGATGTTGGCGAAGAGGTAGTCGGTGGAGATACGCGCGAAGATTTTGGAGACGTTTTCCAAGACGCGATCGTAGATGCTTGTCCGGATAGGTGCAGATATGGATACTCTCGCCAGACCGGGATTCATGGGCACGGGAGAGGGGTCACGAACGAGGGCTTTTCTGCGCTCGTCGGCGGTGATGAGTCCGAGATCTTCAAATTCTTGGAGAAAGGTGTCGCGCAGGTGGAATTGCGAGCTCAGCAGATTCTTCCAATAGGCGTGGGCGCGTGTCCTCGTGAGGGCGTAGGGCGTGGTGGTGGCGTATTCGTGGATCTTGAAGTCTTTGATAAGGTGTTGAGATTTGTCAACGGGGCTGAAATCGAGCAAATGACGCGCTTCGCGAAGCGCGACCTTTTGCTTGAAGAGCGAGAACTGCAAGCCACGAAAGCCGGTGGCGGCTGATTTCACATGATAGTTGTAGAGGTCTTGGAAGGCGGTGGCGGCGATGGTGTCAAAGTTGCTGTACTCCTCGCGTGATTCGTTGAGGTAGTCCTCGACCTTGTACTGATCCTCCATGGTGAGCTCTTGCTGCTTTTCAAGAACTTTTTCTTTCATGGGGCGGAAGATGGTGTGCGTGCTCATGATGAGATCGGTGATGGCATGCTCGCGGCTAGCGTGCCAGCGCGTAGGCGAGCCATCAGGGAGACGTGCGCGCCAGTAGTTCTCTCCTCCTAGGCCTTCTATCTGTTCGAGTCTATGGTCGGTGAAGCGTTGGTAGAGATCAAATTGCTGCTCATGTTTTTTCCGCTCGCTTTCGATATCAGATTTGCTCTTCACCTTGTTCACCTTCTCAATGTAGGTTTTTCGGAACTCCTTGCCTGTGAGACCGAGCTCACGCATGAGGATGGTACCATAGGCCTGTGTGGGGGATTGATCTCGGGCGAGAAGGCGATGAAAGTCATCCATCTGGGGGATCATTTCATAGAAGAACTCAATCGCTTGCTCCGCACCGATGACGAGATCGCTGGCCTGGAAGAATTCTCGAGGAAGGCGGCTCTGTTTTCGTTGCTTGCGGTTGAAGAGGGCGTATTTGTGCATCTCGCGAAAGTGCTTGCGCGAGAGAGGCTTGATCCAGCTTGCGGTGAAGGGGGTTGTGCGGAAGTGGCGGTAGATTTCCCCTATTTCGTGGCGTATGGACTGGGCGCTCTCCTCGCGCGTGCGGCCGTGGACACGCTCAATGACCTGTGTGGCGATGCGATCGAGGAAGCGCTGACGCTTCATCTCACGCTTGGTGATAGCGGTCTTGGTGTTATCATCATTGCGGATGAGCAGATCGGGACTGCTGGTGGTGAGTAGGTAGATGTAGGAGATGTCGTGGAGCTCGGCGGCGCGGTCCTTGATCATGGCGCGGCGTTTTTGCTCCGCCTTGTGGGTGTAGAATCCGCGCAGCAACCCGAGGGGGACAAGGGGGTCTTTGCTCTTGTAGTCGCGTAGATTGCGCTCATGGCGGCGGTCGAGCGCGGCGTTGATGATATGCATGCGTTCGCTGTGGCTGATGTCTTTCTTATTGCGTGGTAGAAAGCGATCGAGATTGGAGCGTCTCCAGAGGTAATCCCATACCTCGAGCACCTTGCTGAGGCGATTCTTATGTACTTTGAGACTGCCTGTTCCGTGCTTCTTGTTGAGTGCATTGAATTGCTCATCGCTTTGGATGGGCTCGATGGCGGCCTTGGTATGGGGTAGATCGTCGATCTCGGAGGGGATTTGGAGGAATTCGCGTACAAGCTCCTCTTCTTTGAATCCTGAGAAGTAGTCCACGTTGAGCAGCTTCAGGGATTGGATGGCCTCTTTGATGAAGGGGACTCCACCCCAGTGGGGGCTCTGACGTAGGGCTTGCTGGAGCTTTTCATTGGCGCGCTGGAGATTATCCTCGGCGGCGAGGGCCTCAATATCCTTTTCGGAGACGCCCCAAGAGCGCATGATCAGAGCGTTGTTTTTGAGGTCATGCGCTTGCTCAAAGTGGTGCAGCTGGGCACGGCCTGCGCCGATGAGGAGGTAGGGGAGAGTCATGGCGGATTCGCGTAGATTGTGCTCGATGTCGGTGAGGTTGTTTCCGTAGGTCTTCCAGTCGATGTTGGAGTTCGTCTGATCAATGAGTGAGCTGAGCTCATGAGCGGCAAAGTCGGCTCCCTGCCCCATCTGGGACTCCAGTACCATCTTGATGGTCTGAGTTGATACAGCTCCTCCCGTGTGAAGGGAGGCGAGTGAGTAGGCGCGCATCCCCCTCCCTCGCGCTTGGATGAATTGCTTCATCGATTGCTCAAACAGCTTTCCGCCTACGCGTGTGAAGCCAAAGGAGATGGACTCCTGCACCGCCGCACCGAGGAGACCCGCCATATTCTGCAGGGCGAGATCTCCCTCGGGGTTGCGCTCGCGTGCGTCGGATACAGATGTGCCCGCACCACTGATGAGCAGTGCGCCCCACGCGGGGAGACCGCCAAATCCCATGGTGGCCACGGGCACGACCCCCGCCATGTCGATGAGGAACTGCTCGCTCAGTGAGCTATCCTCGGGGATGTAGAGCGGGGCTGCTTGTTGCTGCGCGAGATCGCGTATCTCATTGGCGACGCGAGCGCGCAGATCGACATCCTGAGCCGTAGCTTGGAGGTCTGTACCGAGACTCTCATCGAGGAGGGCTCCTGCGGAGTGGAGTGCGCCCGAGCCTAGATGGAGAGCCCCTAGACCGAGGTCGAATCCTACATTGGTCGCGCCACGCTTTGCCGAGCGTAGCATGCGCTGGGCGACGCGGTCGTCGTCGGGGGCGTAGGCGCCCTGCTTCTTACGTCGCTCCTCGAGGCAGAGGTGGTAGACGAGCTGGCGCTCCTCCTGGCTGAGCTTGCGCAGCTGAGAGCCCGCACGGCGCGCGCTGCCGCTGGAGTCGACGATCTGCTCGGGGCTGTAGATGCGTCTCTCGGCGGAGACCATCATCTCGATGCCCTCGGAGAGAGTCTCTGCGATGGGGAGGAGCTTGGCACGGAGCTGTGCTCCCTTTTCAAGAGCTGCTTGGGCGTAGCGGTCAATGATATCGTGTTGACTGGCATTGAGCTTTTCTTTTTGCTTATTGATTTTTTCCTGCCACGCGAGAGGATCGCTGGCGAGAAGTCCCTGTTGGAAGCCGCTCGAGTAGATCTCTTTTCCTAGATCTTCGTTCTCATACTTGCGCTCTTGCTCGCTGATCGCGAGGAAGAGCTCGTGCTCGTCTGAGGCGACAAAATAGCCCTCGCTGAGCTCTTCGCGTATTTCTGACCAGTTCTTTTGTATATGCTCGCGCCCATGGGGGAGGTGGTCGGCGGCCCAGGATTGATTGATGCTGCGCAGTAGCTGTTGTTCGCGCTCGGCGGGTGAGAGATTGCCCTGCGCTGTATCGACCTTGCGTCGTATGTGATCGGGGATGGTCTCTATTGAGCCTGTGAGGATTTGCTTCCAGTGGCGGCGCAGATCAGAGCCGAGGCTGTTGCGCTCTAGCTGCGTTTGGAGATCCTCCTGCGGTGGCTGCTCGGGGGAGAGATGGGCTGGGTAGATGATGCTCGGGTCGGGCAGCTCGCCTTCGGGGAGGGGCTGATTCGCAGGGTGGGTGGAGGGATCGATGCTGGTATTGGTGGTGGCCGCAGCGGTCGTATCGGGGACATGCTGTAGTGGCGCGGGTGCGAGCTCGGCCTTAGGCGCGGCATCTGGCTCGGATGGGACGCGCTCTGGGGGAGTGTCCTTGTGTACTTCCTGTGGGGAATCTTGCTGGTGCGTGCTTTCTGCCACTGCGGGAGGGGGCACTGGGTCGGGGGTTAGGCTGAGATCGGGGAGGGGGGCGCTATCGACGGCGCGCTTGTCTTCATCGCGCTCTTCTTCGGGATCGTGTGGGGTAGGGGAGGACTGTTGATTCATGGGGGATTGAGGGAGGGATTTAGACGGTAGGGGGGGTGCGAAGATCGCTGTGGCAGACCCAGACTGGGTCGGGGAGGCTGTAGTCGCCGATGAGATCATCGAGTTTCTTGAGCTCATCACGCGCGACGAGCTGGGGGGCTCTCTCTTGGAGGGCGCGCAGGCGGGCAAGACTCATGCTATCCCCTGGGGTGCCCAGCTTGCCGCTCTGGTAGGCATTCCAGATGCTGTGACTCATGCTGGAGCGTGTGTTTTCGGGGAGAGTTGCGTTGGACTCAAGGCGCAGGAGGAGTTGCTTCTTCTCCGCTGTCGCGAGTGGTGCGCTGGCGATCTGGAGCTTGGTATCGAGGAGATCCTCCTCGACGGATGGGCAGAGATCAATGCGCTGTTGCCATTGGCAGTAGGAGAGCGCGTTGCGGCTCGTCGGTAGACTGCTGGGCTGGTAGGTGAGCTTTTCTACTTGCTGCTCGCTGATGAGCCCCGCGTCGAGGGAGGATTGTAGCTCGCTGGCTGTCATCTGCTGATTGGCGAGAATCTTGCGGCTCAGCTCGTTGACCAGCGCGCTCTTGGCGCCGAGGCGCGTCTCCTTGTAGAGCGTGGTGAGATTGTTGCGGTGCTCTTCGTTGTGGGGGAGTTGATTGCTGGCGGCCTTCTTGTATTCGGCTAGCGTCTGGATGGGGGCATTCTTGAAGCGGTCATCCCATTGGCGGAAGCGTGCCGCGCTCTGAGCGGTGGTCTTTGCCTTCTTGACATCACTGCGGGGGATGAAGATATCTGCCACGCTCTCCACCCAATTCCCCGCGTCATTCTCATTGCCCTCATCAATGCTGCGCTGGAGCGACTCATTCCACTGATGGCGCGCTTGGGAGATGCGCGAGAGCTTGTGCTGCTGCCTTGTCTGGATGTAGGCCTGCTGATTCATCATGTTGGCGAGTTGCTCACCAGCTTGACGAGAGGCGGGGGATAGGGACGAGAGGGCGGCCTTGTAGTGCGGAGTGGAGCGTTGCTTCCACGCGTATTCAAAATCCTGATCGGGGTTGATATCCTGCATCTCATCGGCGGAGAGCTGGGAGGCCTCGTGGAGCTTGTTCATGAGATGTGAGAGCTCACCGGTGCTCTGTACCTGATTGAGCAGATCCTCTTGCTCCTTGAGCCGGCGTCTCTCCTCGCGCTCACCCTCACCTTGGAGGTAGGTGCCTAGCCCACTGCCGAGCTGTTGCAAACTCTGGGCTCGTGACTGGGCGACATCCACGTGATTGAGAATGGCCTGCTTTTGCCCTGAGCGATCAACGCCCGCTGCTGCTGGGGCAAGCATGCCCCATTCTTTCATACGAATTGCCATAGCGCAGAGCATGGCAGAAAATCAGATGCCGCTCAAGAGAGCGACAGGTCGATGCTCAGCCTGTCCGCGCGAACAGACTGAGCATCGCGAAAATAGTATCAGAGTTAGTTTTTGCTAACTCGCAAAATTTTACTGCTGAATAGAAAACAAGATCATTTTAGTCTTGAAAAAACAGAGACTGGGGTGTTAAATAGACGCGCACCGCTGCAATCCCTGTGCCGTGCTGAGCCGATGCTTATGAAGACACAAACCACATTTGAAATGCC
>CAYJOV010000015.1:0-24655 GCA_964371905.1 uncultured Akkermansia sp.
CAAACAGAGAAAGAGCCGCCTGCTCGTCGTATTCTCGGGTATTAGTCGCACCTCAGCTCCATGAGGCACGCATGCTTCCCCGCATGTGTGAGAAAAATGACTACACAGCTGCGTCTCGCAGTGGACAGAATCTGGCTTATAGGGCTCATGGGATGTACTTTTAAGGGCTTCTAAATTCTCTTCGTCCTAAATAAGGAAATTCAGAAAATCGCTTCACAAAGCAGCTTCTGAGTGCTTTTAGGCTGGATTTTCGCCTCAGAGGATACTCTGAGCCATTAATTCGTGAAAAATCCAACTCCCAAAATCATCTCAAAATCTTACCTCGCGAGAAGCCCCCTTTACTGCAAAAAAGTGCCACAGCGTCAGAATTGCTGCGTGAGCACCTCTCGCATGAGTTTTTTCGATAAGCTCAGTCAACATAGCGGAATCGCCTGAGAGCTATCTCGGGCGATCCTCGTCTCAAAATCACGCTCTCTCAACAAGCAGCTCAAGACCCATTCGCCTAGAGCTCGCACTCAATCTGCTCGGATAGCATCTCAATCTCAGTAGATAGCTCATCCCATCGGGAGAAGAGTGCTTCCTCCTCGCGCTGGTACTGCTGGTAGAGCTGGGTGAGCTCCATGAGGCGATGATTGTCGCTCATATTGGCAGGGTCTTCCAATTGCTGGGAGATCTTAGAACGCTCAATTTCGCAGCTTGCAATGCGCTTTTCTACCGTGTGTAGCTCCGTCTCAAGAGGCTTGATCATCTGAGCGCGACGTTGGCGCTGTGCAGCTTCGCGTCGCTTTTGCTCCTTGCGATCTGAGCCCGTCGTCCCCGTGCTCTTCTGGCTCGCGCTAGAGCTAGCCTTCTGCTTGCGCTCGAGCTGCTCGAGGCTATCGAGATAGGCTGACACGTTGCCATAAAAGAGGCGCGGATTCTCCCCAGTGCGGAATTCAAGCACCTTGTTTACAATGGGGTCGAGGAATTGTCTATTATGTGAGACAATGCAGTAGGAGCCAGGGTAGTCTAGTAGGGCTTGCTGGAGCACGGTTTGGCTTTGGAAGTCGAGGTGATTCGTCGGCTCATCCATGATGAGAAAGTTCGCAGGATGCAGCAGCATGCGCACCAGCGCCACACGCGAACGCTCTCCCCCCGAGAGCACGCCTATTTTCTTAAAGACATCATCCCCGCGGAAGAGGAAGCATCCTAGCAGGTTGCGCACCAAGGGGCGCGTCTGCGGGCTCGCCGCCGCCTCGACGCATTCAAGGATAGTCGCCTCGTCATCGAGCACATCGGCATGAGTCTGCGAGAAGAAGGCGAGATGGGTATGTCGTCCCCATTCTACCTGCCCTGTATCCACCTCTTCGCTCTGAGAGATCAGGCGTGTGAAGGTGGACTTCCCCGAGCCATTGACGCCGACAATGGCGATGCGATCGCCCTTTTCGAGTAGGAAATCGTAGCGCTTGAGCAGCTCGATGGGGCCATAGGATTTGCTCACACCCTCCATCTTGAGCACTGTATGTCCTCCCGTAGGTGGGGGAGGGAAGCGGAAGCTCATGATTGCATCGTCGTCCTCGATCTCGATGCGCTGGATCTTTTCGAGCTGCTTGAGTCGGCTCTGTGCCTGAGTCGCCTTGCTCGCCTTCGCACGGAATCGCTCGACAAAGCGCTCCGTCTTGGCGATCTCGCGCTCCTGCGCCTTGGCCTGACGCTGCAAGACCTCCTTGCGCGCAACACTCTCACGCAGGAAGAAGGAAAAATTCCCCGCGTACTCTTCCGCTCGCCCATGATGGAAGGCAATCGTACGCGTCACGAGTCCATCCAGCAGCGCAATGTCGTGGCTGATGATGCAAATCGCGCCTCTGTACTGGCGTAGGTATTGCTCCACCCAGCGTTGGCTTTGAATATCGAGGTGATTCGTCGGCTCGTCGAGCAGCAAGATATCAGGCTCGCGCAGCAGTAGCTTTGCCAAGGCAATGCGCATCTGCCATCCTCCTGAGAACTCGCCGCAGTCACGCACAAAGTCCTTATCCTTGAAGCCCAGCCCTCTCAAGATAGACTCGACACGAGCCTTTAAGCTCGCCTCGCCCTGCTCCTGCAAGGTGAGCTCCAGATCTCCGATGCGCTCAATGGCCTGCATATAAGCCTCGCTCTTGCTATCCCACTCAGTGAGCTGGGCGGAGAGCTGGTCAATCTCGGCTTGAAGCTCCAAGATCTGACCGCAGGCAGAGAGTACCTCCTCGACGAGGGGGGTGCCGCTGATATGAATCCCGTCTTGAGGCAGATAGCCCACATCACTGTACTTGGGGCGGATGATGCGACCGCGATCGGGCTCGATCACCCCCGCCACGCACTTCATGAGCGTGGATTTCCCCGCGCCATTCTGCCCAGCAAAGGCGATGCGCTCTCCCTTCTCCACGACAAAGGAGAGAGAATCAAAAAGCACGCGCGCGCCATACTCAATATGCAAATCTTCGACCGCAAAAATCATCCTATTATTATACTAGATGCGTGATGCAAAAAAAAGCATGGATACCCTCATCACGCGAGAGTGGTATCCATGCCAAAAAATGTTGAAATCGTTTTCAGATGGGCAAAAATTACATCTTCAGCTTGCTGTTCCACGACTGCACGTGCGAGTCCTGATCTTTGAGCAGCGCGTCAATGGAATCGTGTATCTCAATGGAGAGGATCTTGTCACCTTGTACAATGCTGTCGACCACCTTTTGGTCAGCTGCACTCACGACATTGCCGAAGATGGTGTGCTTGCCGTCAAGCCATGGGGTGGCAACATGGGTGATGAAGAACTGGGAGCCATTCGTCCCGCCACCTGTCCAGCTGCGCCCAGCGTTGGCCATGGCCAGCTGACCTGCGCCGACGAACTTCAAATCGGGGCGGCATTCATCGTCGAATTGATAACCAGGACCTCCGCTACCAGTCCCTGTAGGATCTCCCCCTTGGACCATGAAGTCGGCGATCACGCGATGAAAGCTCAGACCGTTGTAGTATCCCTTGGAGGCGAGATTGAGAAAGCTAGCTGCCGTCATGGGTGTCTTGGAGGCGTAAATCACCATATTGATGTCACCCTTGCTGGTCTTCATTGTGATATTAATATCTGTTACCATGCGCTTATGATAGGAGAAGACGCTACAAAAGGCAAGAAGGAAAGGTAGCAGTAGGGCAAAAAGCCCGAGAATGAGGTTTTTAGTCTTCATAGCGCTCGTCTTGGCAGATGGTGGTTTTGTTCTGATTGGCCATCGTGAGTACATGATTGGCGACGTGTTCTGCTTCTGTCTCAAAGCGATAGCCGTAGCAATGAGGGCAGCTGGATAGGTCTTCATCGATAATCATTTTGCAAATGAGGCATATTTTATAATGCTGAGGTGATTCGAGAATAGTCTCGATATACTCCTCAGAATGCTTGAGCTGGTGCTTAGGATCCATGAGCGTTTGTTTTTTGGGAAAGCAGATAAGGGCATCAGATAGACTGATGCCCTCAAATATAGAACGAAAACCTACAAAGATTTAGGCGATAGCGGCGAGAGCCTTCGCTGCCTTGCTCTTGTAATTTGCAGAACGGTTCGCGGGGATCACGTTCTTCTTAACAGCCTTGTCGATGACAGAGGCGAATTCGTTGTAAGCCTGCTGTGCGAGGTCTTTATCCTTCGCTTCGATAGCAGTGTAGACCTTCTTACGAAGAGTGCGTACGCGTGAATAAGCAGCGCGGTTAGCTGCGGTGCGAGTGATGGTCTGACGGATGCGCTTCTTTGCGGACAGAGTGTGTGCCATAAAAAATAGATGATTAAAATAAGGTTTTACGTTTCTTGTGGCAGTGAGTTTACTTCATCTAGATCTATTGTCAAGCAAATTAAAAGAAAATTCCACATTTCGCGCTGTCCAGATGTGAATTTTTGCTTTTCATCGAGCTCCAATAGCGATATAGTACACGCGTATGGCTCGAATATTGATAGCGCTCAGTGGAGGCGTAGATAGTGCCGCGGCGGCGGCCTTACTCGTAGAGCAGGGACATGAGGTGGTGGCAGCCTATATGAAAAACTGGATCAACGAGGAAAACATTCCCGGAGAATGCCCTTGGGAGCGCGACATTGAAGATGCGCTTGCCGTCTGCCGCGTGCTTGGTATTGAGCTGCGCGTCATCGACCTGATCGCTCAGTACCGCGAGCGCATTGTCAACTACCTCATCGAAGGTTACCGCACAGGAGCGACGCCCAATCCCGATGTGCTCTGCAACCGCGAGATGAAGTTTGGCGTCCTGCTCGACTACGCCCTTGAGCAGGGATTTGAAGGAGTCGCCACAGGGCACTACACGAGACGCTTTGATGGAGAGCAGGGCTCCTACGTCCTGCGCGGGGTGGATAACAACAAGGATCAATCCTACTTTCTCGCCCTCATGCGCCCCGAGCAGATCGCCAAGGCACTCTTCCCCGTCGGCCATCTCGCCAAGCCTCGCGTACGCGACATCGCGCGTCGCTTTGCCCTGCCCAATGCAGACAAAAAGGACTCGCAGGGAATCTGCTTTATCGGACAGGTCAAGATGAGCGACTTTCTCCGCCACTACCTCCCCGACAATCCCGGTGACATCGTCGATGTAAACGGTCGTGTGCTGGGACGTCATGACGGACTCCACCTCTTTACCATGGGGCAGCGCAAAGGGCATCGCATCGCGTCTCCTCGCGAAGGCATCGCCTATGTCGTCATCGGCAAGAATCTCGAGCGCAATGAGCTCATCCTCGGCTACGAGGGCGAGGACACGCTAGGTCTCTACGCACGCCGCGCCATCGTGCGCCAGATCAGCAACACGATCGCTCCTCTCCCTGAGCGTCTCCTCATCCAGCCCCGCTATCGCGCCGCCGCAGTGGCCGCGCGCTGTCACTATCTCAGCGATGAGAGCGTGGAGCTTTGCTTTGACGAGCCCGTGCGCGCCCTCGCCCTAGGACAGGTATGCGCCTTCTACGAGAGTGGTCAGCGCGCGGGGGTAGGCGAGGAAGGGGCACTTCTTCTCGGCGGTGGCTTTTTCCAAGAAGCTTCACTCTAAAGATGCTGCAATTAGAGCTTGAGAATACATCACACTTCAGCTAGTATAAAAACCGTGATTCGCTACCATTATAAAGCCAGTTTACTGAGCATTTTCGGACTATCCACGCTTGCTCTAGCGCAGCAAGACCCCAGATCCTCTACCCCCGGTATCCCCAGCCTCTCAGGAGAGGGAGAGCAACTGCGTGCCCCTGATATCAGTATCCAAGAGACGATTGACCAACAGGATGAGACAGAAGAAATTATCGAAACCGTTCGACTAGGTGGGGAGAATGAGGAGAGCGAGCGCGCGAATCAAGGCGTCTCGCTTGCCGAAGAGTACACCCCTACCGCTGAGGATAACGACGATCCCGAATCCCTACAGCCCCCTCCACCAACACTCCCCGCTGTCAACAATGCGCAAGCAGTCGTCGATGATACCGTCTCCGATGACCCTTCCATCCATGACCCCTCACGCGTCGCCTACGCGCAAACTCGTCTCAAAGCGCGTACCATGTCCATGAGTATTCCTGCCCCACGTGGACTCATCACTGATAGACACGGTGCCACACTCGCCTCCTCCGAGGTCGCCTACCAGCCCTCCATCCTCTTTGGGCAGCTCAATGACGCAAGCGATGCCAAGGTGCTAGAAATAGCGAAAGAAGCACAGCAAGCCATCAAAAAGCTAGGACTTGAGGTATGGGAAAAAAGTGACAAGCAAATTCTGGATCATTACCGTGATCGCGCATGGCTCCCGCTGCCCCTCTCAGGGGTCATCCGCGTCGATGAATACAAGCGTCTGCGCGCGAAGCTAGACGACATCCCCTACATCCAGCTCACCGCCCTCTACGTACGTCGCTACCCTCACAAGGCGACCGCTGCACACATACTCGGCTACACAGGCATTGAGGCCAAGCTGCCTACAGGTCCCATCAATCATAATGACCCTATCTTTGAGCGTCACGTGGGGCGCGCAGGTCTGGAAAAGAGTTTTAATGAGCAGCTTATGGGGAGTGATGGCGTATGGAGACTCATGTTCAACGAGCAAGGTGAGAAAATCCTCGATGCGCTCCAGATCAAGCCACGCCCTGGTGGTAGCCTCGTCACCACCATTGATCTTGAATGGCAGCAGGCCGCGGTGCAAGCTCTGCGCAAGCATACCAATGGGCGCGGAGCTTTCGTCATGGTAGACTGCCATACAGGCGAGGTGGTCGTCATGGCGAGTGTCCCCAGCTTTGACCCCAATGTCTTCATCCCCTTCATCACCCAAGCAGAGTATGATAAGCTGCGCCTTGATTCGCAAAACCCGCTTGTCTCGCGCGCTTTCGCTGGTGTCTACCCGCCCGCCTCCACCTTCAAGACCATCACCGTAGCCGCCGCCCTGCGCTACGGCATCATTGCGGAGAACACCTACATCTACTGCCCCTACAGCGTACGCATCGGTGACTACGAATTCCGCAATCACTCCTCCTTCTCAGGCTCAATCAACTGCGTCACCGCTCTCGTCCTTTCCAACAATCCCTTCCTCTATCAAATTGCCGCCACGCGTGAAAACAGGCTCGGTGCTGCGCGCCTCTGCGGTGTTGCACGTCGCTTTGGCCTCGGCTCAAGCACAGGGCTACCCATTCCCGACAAGGCGGGCAACGTCCCTGATGAGAACTGGATGTATAGAAACTACGGGCGCGGCTTCAAACAAGGGGATGCTGCCAACCTCGCCATCGGTCAAGGCGCACTCCTCGCCACCCCTCTGCAAATCGCCCATGCCATGACAGGCATCGCCAATGGGCACTACCTGCCCAAGCTGCAGCTCATCCGTCAGGTCCATGACAGGGACGGCAACGTCATTTTCCAATTCAAGCCCGAGGTCCAAGAGAATCTCCAAGACCTCCAAAAAGCCCTCACCGTCGTACGCAAAGGTATGCACGGTGTGGTCAACGGCGGCACAGGCCGTCGCGCCGCGATAAGCTACGTCAGCAATGCGGGCAAGACGGGGACGGCTCAGTGGGGGAAGCTCTCCGATGACAGCCGTCTCGCATGGTTTGCAGGCTATCTACCCGCAGATAAGCCTCGCTATGCCTACGTCGCGCTTTACGAAGGTAGCCCAGGGCAGAGAATCTCGGGTGGTGTCTTTGCGGCAAGCATCGTCAAAGCCTTCTTTGAAAATGTGCGCGAAAGCTTCCAGCGCGCTCTGTTGAAAGATCCCTTCGAGTTCAAGCCAAAAGAAAAGAAGATGGAAGTCGATATAGAAGCCTACACGGAAGACGACGTTGAAGCAGCTCGTGAGGCCGAAGAGGAAGCTACGACGACTCAGGTCGAAAATAAGATCAAGCGCGAACAAAACATCCGCACGAGGCAGCAAGCAACACAACGCCGCAGCGGCACCCAGCAATGGGGGAGGCAGCGAAGACGACGCTAGCAAAATCATCCCCTATGCTTCCTGAATAGGAGGCATGGGGATCATCATACAGCTTTTACAGCGCGATGAAAAATGCCACGGCGTCAGAATCGCATCGTCGCGCTCGCGCACTGTGTGCCGAAAAATACCTTTTCGTTTGACGATCTCTTTTCACCTGTGATACTATAGCCGACATGAGATTTTTCCTTACAAGCACTCTGTTGCTGTCGGCTTTGCTCAGCGTCCACACC
Organism: uncultured Akkermansia sp.; assembly: GCA_964371905.1. Lineage (GTDB taxonomy): Bacteria > Verrucomicrobiota > Verrucomicrobiia > Verrucomicrobiales > Akkermansiaceae > Akkermansia. The sequence continues at coordinate 7,663 of CAYJOV010000015.1, forward strand.
CTCGCATCCGAGCAAAAAGTCATGTATATAGGTGACTCCCTCACTCACGGCTACAGCAGCAGCTCCTACAGATGGCATCTGCACAAGATGCTGGTGGACTCAGACAGGGACTACTCTGAGCTAGGTATCCTCAAAGGCAATACGGGAAAAAACCAACTCAAGGCCGGAAGCTCCTACCGAGGGGTTGTCTTTCACAATATTCATTCTGCCCAATCCAGTGCTCGCGCATGGGAGATAGCGGGATTCAAGGCGGGAGCGCGCTTCAGCGGCACCAAGCTTGATAATTGGCTAGGGCTTGATGATCAAACCGCCGCGCACAAGCCCTACACGGGGCAATCCTTCACCGGAGCCCAAGCCCCAGACATCTTCGTCATGATGATAGGCACCAATGACCTGCTCTCAGACAATCAAAGGGAGCCCAAAGGTCTCCCCGGAGTCGCCACACGCGAGATCAAGGAGCTACTCACGCATGTTTCAGACATCTACAAGAGCATGCAAAAGGCCAATCCCAAGGCCAAGATCTACCTCCTCACCGTCCCCGCATGGGCCGATCATCGCAATCTCAACCTAGACGACTGGCGCAAAGCGGTAGTCAAATACAACAAAGCCTTGGCCAAGTGGGCAAAGAGCAAGAAAAACATCACCCTCATCAACTCCAGCACGGGACTCATCGCCGAGGGACTCAAGGCCCACCCCGACTTCTTCATCACAGACGGTCTCCACTTTAGCGAGCAAGGCAATCTGCTCCTTGCGGGCAATATCGCACAAGCCATGGGACTGAGTGGCCGTACTGCGGGGCTCACACGCAAGAGTCACGAGCAGCTCAATACGACGCAAAAAGGCGATGGTATCACGATCACCATGAGCCCCAATGCGATAGGTCGCTACGGAATAGGCAATGGAGAGCGTCAAGCAGGGCTACGAATCACTCCACATCTCCTCACATGGGGATCTGGCGATCTCAAGAAGGTGCTCTATGCGGGCAAAGAAGCCATCAGCAAGAAGCGCGTACGCATTGCTTGGGTCAAGGGGGATGCCAGCGCGGGGATAGATCAGGGCTACTATGTCTGGCTGGGCAGTCAACTCATCGGCGAGGCTCTACCAAGCCAGCCTATCAGTGAGGGGAAGGGATGCTTCCCCAATAAGGAGTGCAAGGCAGAAATCATTGTGGACAAAAGCGGCAGCTACGCCCCCGCGTCAGAGCATGCTTCGCAGTAAGATGCACTTTCTGCTTGCAATACGACGATGAATAGTGTATTAGACTTTTATCTCAAATTAACATTTGATTCGATTTCTCAATCGTTTCAGCAACTATTAACTATTATAATGGGAAAACAACACCGTAAGCAAACAAAGCGCCGCCGCCGTATCGCCTTCATCAAACGCCAGAAAGAGTCGTTGAAAAGCTCTCTGACGACCAGCTCCATCCCCCTCGCCAAAAAGGTGATCAAGGAAGACTCTGCTACGTAAATATTTCAATCTACGTGCAGATTCAAATTGATCATACAAGGGTGTCTTTCTCTGATCTCTGTATGAGAGCATCTTAGACCCCTTTATGAAAAATAACTCTCATAAGCAGAGACGTACGCCGCGGTACGTCTCTCTTTTATTGTGCTTGCACTCTCCTCATTGATCTGATTCATGAACTCAAGCGATGAATCCCCCTATGGAAAGTGGCAGATACCAAGCTTTCTCGGTCTTGATACAGCCCTTTTCGCCCTCTTCTGGAGTCAGTGTTATGTGACACTACTCGATATACCTGTCGTCACCGAGGAGCCCTTTCTCTTCTTGGCCGTTTCAGTATTTCTTACATATATGCTGACGCGCCTCGTGCTGGCGATTCTGCGCTCTCCCTTTGAGTGCTCCTCCTTTTACGTCAACCAAATGGGCTTGATTGCTGTGATGGTGCTAGGGGTTCTCATGGCTTTGCTCTGGATTACACTGTATTATGTGAGCTTGCATTTCTTGCGTTTTACTTTATTGCCTGCCATTTTTCTATTGATCTCTTGTACACCTATCATCAGAGGATCTCGTATGCTCTCCTATCTGCTGCGCTCCATGGCTCTCTCCTTGGCCTGTACGATGCCCGCTTTTTACTTCATGGTGACAGCATCTCCCTTGGGGGCACTCTTCTATCCGCCTGTGTACTATCTCGCCCTGCTGATTTTCTCCTTCCTTTTAGTCAAAGAAAGCTGGACTTGCCAGCGAGCTGATCTGCGTGCGCGCTATTCGCTCATCAGCACCGTCGTGCTGCTCTTTGTGCTCATCGCTTGCCTGACCGCTGCGCATTCGGGTGCTTTCTATGAGCGAGGCTTGTATTATTCCTTTATTTTGGGCTGTGCTGCCGTGGAGATTCTATCGCGCTTGCGTCACTATGTGAATCTAGCGGCCCTGCATGCGATAAGCTGGTTTTGCTTTGCACTTTCAGCCTTGCTTTCCCTGCTGCTCTTCCGCGGCTTTGTGTGATTCTTATCACCAGCTTATAGATCCAAAAAGCCTCACACTCGCGAGATGAGTGTGAGGCTTTTTTTTAAGAATTGTTATAAAAATGATGCTATTAGCTTGCTGCATCAGTTTTTTTGCAGCAATTGAGGATAGCCCAGACGAGAGCTGCCAGTGCGCCGCCAGCGAGGGGCCCCACGATGAATACCCAGAGATTCTTCAGAGACTCGCCGCCCAAGAGTAGAGCTGGTCCCAAAGAACGAGCTGGATTGACGCTTGTTCCCGTGAAGTGAATCCCCATCAGATGTACCAGAGTCAGAGAGGCACCAATCACCAGTCCCGCCACCGCCGCATTCTCCTTTTTACTGGTCACGCCAAGGATGGACAAGACAAAGATGAAGGTGAGAATAGCCTCAATGATTAAGGATGCCGTCATGTCTCCATTGTAAAGACCATTGGCACCAAGACCCTTATCGAGACCGATGATGCTCATGAGTGCGTAAGCACCCGCGAGAGCTCCCGCGCATTGAGCGATGATGTAGACGATGAATTCGCACAGAGACATTTTCCGACTCAGGAGCACCCCCAGCGATACCGCAGGATTGATATGACAGCCCGATATCGTGCCTATGGAATAAGCCATGGCAACGATGACGCCACCAAAGGCAAGGGCTGTTAAAAGATAAGAGACATTGGGCGATGCGCTACATCCCGTGACTGCGGCGACGCCGCAAGCAACAAAAACTAAGACAAAGGTCCCGACAAATTCAGCTAAGGCTTTTTTTGATAAGTTCATAGTAATGGAGGAGTTGTACCCATAGCATGAGCCAGCTTCGGTAAATTGGCCGGAGTATGAGGTAGTTGATTCCGCTAACTAGTCTAGCATAAGCGAGTTGCTTTGCAAGAGTTTTTTGAAAAATATCGTAATGGTCTTATAGTGTATTTGTGATAAGGGTTTTATGTTGCATTACATTATATTTACAATATTTCATGCTGTCATATATTTACATGAAATATGATTTTATGGGATGTCCACTTTTCTCGCGAGGGCAAAGTTTGCGGGCATTAAAAGCTCATCCTGAAGCCCGCACTTGCGCCATAGTCCTGCTGCCCATCGCGCAAATCAATACGAGCATCGACAAAGATCCCTCCATGCGTCCACACGGGCATATTGGCACTCACGCCGAGCTCGATTCCCACCGCGCCTGTCTCCGCGCCGGCCAAGTTGAGCAAATGATCAGGCGTGCTGGCAAGAGCCACGTTGACATCCGCTTGACGCGTCCCCGTGTCCGCCTTGAGCAAGCCACGCGCTCCGAGCTCTAGGCCAAAGTCCAGAGTCGTAACAAGGCGCGCACCCGCACCCACGGTCGCATAAGTATTGATCTGCTCTTCAACATGGAGTGAGGCATCACTACCACTCTCCGTATAGGCATCAAAGCTATTGTGAATGAGCGCAATATTGAAAACAGGCGTGATGAGTGTCTTCTCATTGAGCTTCATCTCATAGCCCAGCTCATACATCAAACCAAGACTCGTACCATCGGTGCTCCCACTGCTACTGTAGCGACCTTGCGCATAGGGGACGTATCGATGCAAATTGACATCCATCAGCCCGAGGCTAAAAATCATGTGATGATGCCACTTGCCCCTCCGACGTTGGGCGAGAATGCTAAAGTAATAGGTATTCATATCGCTTTTCGCCCCATCAATACTATTGCTATGCAAATCACCATAGAGAGAAGTGAAGGCGAATCCGAGGTTCGTTCTATCAGAGAGTGCAAACTCAGCCCCGAGAGAGCCGCCCCAATTGTCAACATCATGACCAGCCGCTACCCCATCGGCATCGCGCACGCTGCGATTCGCCTCCCCGCTGATCCAATAATTTCGTTGCCCCGCCTTCATGAATCCCCCCATGCGATTGCGCAGATGCTGGAGCTGATGATCCATATTGCTCAGAGCCGCAGAGCCTAGAGTCGTGATACTCGTCCCCGCGAATGCGGCGAGGATCGTATCAGCCTCGGCACTCGCCCCCATGCTCCCTGCGTAGAGATCGTTGAGCGAGTTGAGCACCGAGTTGAGATCTGGCCCCAGTGTGCCCTGCGCGATGGCGGTATCAAGAAGAGCTCCCCCCGCGGCACCGTTGTCGCTCTGACTCATCTCAGTGTAGCTGGAGGGCACTGCTACAGGCGCGCCGAGACAGGGCAGCGCCAGAAGGGGAAGCATGGAGATCAAAGGGCGGCGAAGAGGGAGGTGCATTTTCATCAGAAAAAAGGGTGGTGGTGGTGGTGAACTAACAAAGATATATCATCAAATCGCCGATGAAACAACCCTTTTGTTTGTCTCATCCAGTGCAATCAGCGCGGCTCCCAAAATCCCCGCATCGGTGCCGAATTGCGCCGTGCAAAGGCGCAAGGCCTCAATATGCGTCGGCATGAGCTGCTCCTTGAGGAATCGCTCAAGGGGACCAAAGAGCAGAGCACCCGCCTTGGACATCCCACCACCGAAGATAAACATCTCAGGGGCTATACTATACATGAGATTCATCACGAGGCATGCCAGCCTCTCAGCAAAGTCCGTGTAGACCTGAATAGCAATCTGATCTCCCTCGAGAGCTGCACACTCGAGCGCATAGGGATTGCACTGCTCAAGGCTACGCTCGATGCCTGCGGCTGCATAGCGCTGCATCGCATCGGCGGCGACCTCCTGATTGCCGAGGTATTCCTCTATGCCACCGCGATTCCCATAGGGACCGGGCTTGCCCTTATAATCAATACTGCACATCCCCAGCTCACCAGCCCCACGGCTGCGCAGCATCTGATCATTCACAATAATACCTCCGCCTAGGCCGGTACCTAGCGTGATGCTCACCACATTGCTCAGTCCCTGCCCAGCCCCGAGCTTCCACTCGGCATAGGCCATGCAATTCGCATCATTGTCGACAAAGACGGGCAGCCCCAGCTGCTCTTGCAAGAGGTCGCGCACCGGCGTATTGCCATCAAAGGCGGGCACATTGACGAGCCTGCCAATCACGCCTCGTTCAAAATCTACCCATGCGGGGATGCCCAAGCCCACAGCAACGACATCGGGATGATCCACCAACAATTGGCGAGCGCAATCACACATGGCCGCAATAATGGCATGAGTGTCGGGCAAATCCTGCGTCTCAATGGGTTTGCTACGCTGTAAAATAGTACTACCCGAGCAAACCGCCATCTTGATACTCGTCCCGCCAAAGTCAACGCCTATTGATTTCAAATGATCAGACATGCAATTATATAGCTTGATATCACGCATGATGTCAAGTCGAAAGCGCAGGCGTAGACGCAGCGGAAAGCCGCGTCTACGCCCGTGATGAATCAAGAAAAATTTAACGAAGAGCTTGGCGAATTTGCTCCGCGTAGAAGGCAGCCTTCTGAGCAAAGCTCTTTTCTGGCTGTTGGTACATAATACCACGAGAGACATTGATCAGGACTGGCGATGCCTGATGTCGCTGCGCGAGTCCTTTGAGCTCGCCACCCTGTGCACCGAGACCAGGGATGAGGAGAGGGGCGGCAGGTAGCTCGGTGAGGATCTGCTCGCTCGCATTGGTCAGGCCGACCACCATGCCCACCTCGGTAGCACTGTCTTGCTGCTGAGAGCGGCTCACCATATCTCCGACCAGTTGATAAACACGGCGGCCATCGGCGAGACGCTGCTGCTCTATATCGGCAGCTCCTGCATTGCTCGTCACCGCGAGGAGGTAAACGGCCTTCCCCTTGTGGTTGAGGAAGGGCTCAAGGATGTCATAGCCCATAAAGGGATTGAGCGTGACAGCATCGACATTCATGTGCTCAAAATAAGCCTGTGCGTAGTACTTTTGCGTCTCTCCTATATCTCCGCGCTTCGCGTCAAGAATGATGGGAATCTCAGCGGGGATGAAGTCGAGCACCTTTTCGAGTAGGGCTAGACCAGGGAGTCCCATGGCCTCAAAGTAAGCAATATTGGGCTTGTAGGCAGCGGCATACTCGACTGTCTCCTCGATGTGGCGATAGAGGTAGTCGCCGAGCTCGGAGATATTCTCGCGTTGGGGGCGGGGGTCTATTCCTACGCAGAGGGCGGATTGTGTCTGACGGATGCGCGCGTTGAGTTTTTCGCTGAATTTCATGCTAGCGAGAGGATAGCACAGAGAGGGGGGGATGACAAGTGCGGCGATTGCTCTTTTTTTTGCAGGGCTATTTTGCGTGGTCTCACCTGCTAGCTTGACGGACAGACTTGCTTGTGATAGAGTTGGGTTGATGAAACGATGCTTGTTTGCCTGTGCAATAGCCTTCTTGTTTGCCGCTTGTGAGTCAACATCGACTCCCAAGGAAGAAAAGAAGCCCGAAGAAGAAAAGAAGGAGACTGTCTACTACATAGGCAGTATCTACAAGGTCTACCCTGACTCCAAATTCGCCCTCGTGCGCATCGTCAAGCAAAAGCCCGCTGCGGGCACGACACTGATCGCGCACCCAGCCGCAGGCCCCCACGTACGCATGGCCAACCTTCAAGTTTCCAATGAGACCATAGACAACAACATCACCCCCCTCATCGCCGCCGATATACGCTCGGGGCAGCTCGAAGTCGGTGACGCCGTCTATATCTACCGCGCTCTCGGTGAGGCTCCTCCCCCCTTTGCAGCGGGGGCAGATGGCACTCCCGCTGGGGCAACTCCCGCAGGGACTGCCCCCACGGGAGCTGCGGCTCCCATGGGCGTGACCACACTCCCTGACTCGGGCTCTGTTACCCCCCCCTTTGCGACGGAAAATCGGAGCCATGCTGGCAATGCGGCCAATACAGGGACATTGCCTCCTATCTCCCTCGATCCCACAACTCCCGCTGCCTCCTCGGAGGGCATGGGCAATACCGCTGCCCCTGCGCTGGTACCAACAGCCCCCCCTGCGAATCGTCCAGAGTCCATCCACGACACGCCAGAGAAAGTGCCCAGCCGCATCAAGGACATCCCACGCAATTTCTCCGACTGGGAGAATATGTAAGAGGGGGCGCGGACTACATCATTTATTTATTCCAACAACAATAATTTTCATGAGATTACAATACTATGCTGATGAAGACGGCGAGACCGTCATCGGACTATGGGTCGCCAAGCGAGGATGCTTCATCGACGTAAGCGCGCAAGAAGAGCAAATCTGGCACGCGCTGCTCCCCGAAGGCAAAAAGATACGCAAGGAGATCGAAACATGGATCTCCCAAGGGGCGAGCGATGGCGTCGCCATCGATGCAGAAGGGCTCGTCCTCTCGAGTGCCCTGCATGTGCAACCGGGCAATATCGCCTGCTTGGGGCTGACCTATCCCGACCATGCCTGCGAATTCGGCGCGGAGGGCTGCCAGCAGCCCGCGCTCTTTTTGAAGTCCACCTCAGCCATCAGCACCGACCTGAGCTACGTGCTGCGTCCCGTGGGAAGCCAATGCCTCGACTATGAGGTCGAGCTCGTGGCGGTGATTGGTGCGCCCCTGCGCCGCGCCACCGCGCAAGAAGCGCGACAGGCTATTATTGGCTACACGCTGCTCTGTGACTACACGGAGCGCGACTACCAGCTCAAGCATGGGGGACAGTGGACGAAGGGGAAGAGCTACGATAGCTTCGCGCCCTTTGGACCCATCTTTGTGAGCAAGGATGAGCTACCCGATCCCGATAATCTCACCCTAGAGCTACGCGTCAATGGCGAGCTGCGCCAGCGAGCGAGCACCTCGGAGCTCATGATGCCTGTGGCAGAGCTCGTCGCGCATGTCTCGCAATACATGACGCTCAACCCCGGAGACGTCGTCTCGACAGGCACGCCTGCTGGTGTCGCACTCGGAGAGGGCGAGGGGCGTTATTTGCAGGTGGGTGATGTCGTCGAGTTTGGCTGCGAGCGCATCGGCTGGCTCAAGCAGACAGTGGAGGCTGAGGAGGAGTTCGAGGATTTTTAAAGCATCTGATGGACGACTCAGTTAGGGTAGGGGAGCAGCCAATTGCACCCAGCAGCGATTTACTCTACTGAAGGACGATTGATTTTTTATAAGACACAAAAGAGCAGCTCAAAGTCGACTTTGAGCTGCTCTTTTGTGATAAAATTATTGGTTTCCGATAAGGTCGATCACGACTGAGGCGTACGCTGCGTCTCATCAATGAGCTGACGCAGCCAGCCCGACTGAGCCATGCCTTGCGCTACCTTTGCGGTGAAGGGGAGACGCTCACGCCAATTTGTCCCACCGCAAGTCCCCGGTGCATTGAGACGCACAGGCAGATCAAAGAGCTCAGTCCACATCAGCGCGACATAAGCCGAGCGCGACTTGAAGAGCGCGCAGAAGAGCTCTTCTTTAATATCCTGCTGCCATGGACGCGTGTACTGCTCGGCAGACATCCCCGAGTAATCGCCCAGCCATGCCAGCACGCGCAAGCAGTCCTCGCCGACCTGCTTGAGATGCTTGCGCTCATCCAGACTCACCGAGCGATCGCGCTGCGAGAGCTTCGCGCGCTCCACATGCCCATACCATGTATCCCAATCCGTGCTGATGGGTGGGAAATCATGCGTCGCATAGGTGGCAAAGGAGCAGACATTGTACTGATCTCCCTGTGTGATGCGTCCCCGCTCATCAATCTCCCAATGCGGGATCTTAAAGCCCGCAATGCGCAGCTGCGAGAGATTCGGGCGTACATAATCGGGCACACACCCCAGATCCTCGCCGATGACATGCAGTCCCTGCGAGTGCTTCATGAGGGCGCGCAGCAGACCGTCACCCTGCATGAGATTGTGCTTGCGATCCTCTGGCGTATCATCGGGACGAGGCTGAAAGCCCGGGCGGCGCCCTTCGCAACGCTGCGCCGCCTCGTCAGCACTGAGCGGGAGAAATTCCTCATTACGATCAGGCATCCAAGGGAAAGCATAGATACGGTAAAAGCCCAGAATATGGTCGATGCGGTACATGCGAAAGATCTCCGCATTCTTTTTAATACGCCTCGACCACCAGCGGAAGCCATCGCGGCGCATCAAGTCCCAGCGATAGAGAGGAATACCCCAATTCTGCCCCCATTTGCCCGTGAAGGGATCTTCGGCAAAATGCCCCTCCGCAGGCGCGCCCCCGCTCCAGCTCATGTCGAACTGCTCACGCTCAAAGAACACATCCGAGCTCGCCACAGACACCCCAATAGGGATATCGCCCATCAGCATCACACCCCTCTCATCCGCATAGGCTCGCACTTCTTTCCACTCGCGGTAGCAGAGCCACTGAAGCCACTGCTGGTACTCCTTGTGAGCTAGAGCCGTCTCATCGCGGTGGGCAAAGGCGCGTATCGCATGGGGATCCTGCTGAGGCCATGTCCACCACTCATAGCTATCAAAGGCCGCTGCCGCCACGCGAAAGCAGGCATAATCATCCAGCCACGCCCCCTCAGCCTCGACCCACTCCCTACACTCACGACGCAGCGGGGCGAACTCGCACTGCGTGTCAAAGCGCTCCCACGCACGGCGGAAGAGCTCATCCTTGTAGCGACGCACGCGCTCATAATCGACGAGATTCTCCCCACTCGGTTGACTCAGAGCAGGCAGTGACTGCATATCACGCAACCACGCTGGATCCATCGCAGGGATATTCTCAAGGCTCAGATAAAGAGGCTCAAGCGCAACAGAGCTGATGGCAGAGTAGGGGGAGGGAGCCGCCCCCTTGCCCACAGCATTGACAGGGAGCAGCTGCAAAAAGCCAACTCCTGTCTCTGCCGCCCAGTCAATCCACTCACGCAGAGCACTCAGATCCCCTATACCTGCATCACCCTGACGGCGTAGTGAAAAAAGCGGGAGTAACAGACCGGAGCAGCGATGGAGTTTCATGCCATTACTATAGCAGTGCCACCATGATAAGGCAATGGATTTTCACCTAACAGGGAGAACTTTTTGGCCGAGAGCACAAGAGAGGATGCACACCCACCCACGACTTGCCTTTAACCTGGATCAGACACCGATTTCTCACTAAAGATGGACTGCAAGAACACACCGATGAACATCGCAAAGATGGAGAACTGGATGAGCATGTTGTTCATGATCTCAAGGCCACCTATTTTGGTGATGATTTTGTTGCTATACCCGCTCTCCTTCGTCGGCGTGAGCTCACAGAGCGCCTGTTGGTAGACGACAGGATCATTCAACAACCTGAGAAGGAATATCCAACTAGTATCTGTTTTGTTTTTTTCAGAGATTTCAAAATCTTTTATGAATCCTTCCTGAAACATAATACGACTATATTCATTATATTCTAGATTTTGTAAACGATAAGAAAGCGAGTTCTTGTCGTATTTATTAATCGTGTATAGTTTTTGTGTTTCTTCTTCGGTATCCTCTTCTACTGGCCTTTCTGCTTGATCAGACTTTGTTTGGGCAGTCGCTGATTGAATAGACTCTGTTTGATTAGTATCTTTTTTATCATCAACATTATTGGGAGTGCTGAATAGAGAATGAAGCACAGCAAGTGATTTGCCGTAGTTTAAAGTGAGGTGTTTTTCGCCCTTGTAGGTAGTTTTTAAGCGTGAATTCCATCCGCTCTCATCAAAGTCAATGTTGTTAATATTTTCAAGGATACTAGGATTATATTTACTAATGGCATGATAAAGATTCCTAGTGACGAATTCGGGAGTTTTATCGTAGCTGATTTCGTAGTCTGGCGAGTGGATAAAGATATGGGACTGATAAAAATTATTTACTGAATCGCTGTTCTGCAGGTAATATCCAGCAAAGAAATTCATAGCAAAAATGCCAGTAATCACGGAGTAGAAAAAGGCAATTAATCCTAATTGTGTAGCTCTAAATACTTTGAATGAAAATTTCTTGTACTTGTTCGCCTTACTGGCTTCATTGTATAAAAATAATAATGTAATGGATAATGACCCTATGACCATCCATAGAGAACGCCCTATTTCTTTGTCAAAAAAATTGGTATAGATAGCATCGTCTATAGATAATGAACACCATGCTGTACTGATCGCTGCGAAAAGGCGAGGTAAATAAACATTGACAATACTATAGGGATTGCGTGCCTTGAGATAGTTAGGAGGGCTAGCTTTATCAACCTTACTGTTTTTATTCGTATATGATTTTACTCGAAGGCATCGCTGATAAAAGCTATGGAGTAATTGTTTTAGCATCGGGATAAGTCCCTTTGTTTTTATTGCCCATACGACGAGGGGATACAATACAAGAATGATAGCTAAATATATTGATATAGTATAGGATATATAATCATTAATTATATATCCTAAAATGATAATATTAAAGGCGAAGATCGCAAGTAACAAGTAATAGATCCATCCTATATGTTTCCCTCTAAAGCCGTATAAAATTCTGAAAAATGCACTAAATTGATACTTTTTTTGATACCAGGAGAGAGCTAGACTACTGTTATCGCGTATCATATCATAATATTGATTTATATGATTATTTTCGATTGCTGTATGATTGTTAAAATAAATATCACTCGATCGTTGAGTCGTGTTGGAGCTTGTAAATACTTTGTCTAGCTCGGACTTATTATTACCCAACCACTGCTTAGCCAAGTGGAATGCCTTTTCTGAGCTAGGATCAGTAATTGTTTCTATCCAGAGACGCTCAGCTTGGAGAAATAAATTTAATTCAAAGAGGAATAAACTGTGATCTTTTTCATTTTTGATGTGCTCGTTGATTATTTCACGCTGATAATAATACTCTGCTTTGTTTCTAATAGCCCTAAATAGAAAGTTTTTTGTTAGCTCTGCATAGACGTGATTAAACGAAGGCGCACTATGAAATATCTGTGTATGCTCAGCTGTATAAAGAAAATCGAGAAATAAATGACGAAGTATAATTGTTTGCCTATCACTCTGCGACGATAGAGTATTATTCTGCTTAAATATATTTAAAGTAGAATAACTTATTAATTTATTCGAATTGTTATTCTTAAACTCTATCTGATCTTGCGATTTCTCGTGGATTGTCTCATAGTATGACTCTTGAATATGTTTTGTGAGATTATCAAGTACTTCTGCCCCAGTGTCTACTGAGAGAGTCAATATGGCACTATTCATGTGGTGATAGCTCCAATACTCATTTGAATCCTTATGATGTAGATGATGTAGGAAAAAGCATATTTTGCTTTTTGATACAGTCATATAAATGGGATACTTTGAATGAGGGTTATTCGCGTAAGCCTTTTTATTCTTCGCGACGATATTTTCCTCGATGACGATACTTCGGTAGTCAAAGAAGATGATTTCTCGCTCAGAGCGAGATAATTCAATATTTTTAGAGAATAGAATATTATTGTGCATGGCTTCTAGTAATTTTGATTTTGCTTTCTTAAATCGAAGATGTACTCTTTAATTTTACTTTTAATACTCTCATCGTTTGTAGACTTTGTAAAGAGTCGATCAGCTTCATCAAGCTCTATTTCTATGCATTTGTATTCATCCCATAGTATATCCCATTGTCCTATATTCCCAAAAGCAATGAGATAAATCAAGTGCTGCAAATGACCCCAAAAGGTAACTCCGTAGAATTGTATATCAGGGAAAAGGGATTGCACGAGTAGGGAGCCTTGCTGCTCGCTCGTAACGATGTCTTTTTCAAAATAATAGTCTAGATATAGAGCTTCATAATGGGAGCGCAATTGGAGAAAAGAGTTAAAATTCCGCATAGCGCGATGCTTGACCTCATCTTTTATAGAGAAAAGATCATGCAAAAAATCAATAACAGTTACAATCCATTTATCATCTCGTGATAACTTGTGACTTATTGCTAAATCGGTGAGTTCCTCAATTTGACGATTAAGCAAGTAGTAAAAGTTCGCTAAAAACAATCCTGGTGTATTGGACGGACAGGCACCCCGAGCAATGTGCCAATACTTCTCACTATAGTGCATATTGTTGACCCGCATGTCTTCTCGTATAGCTGTGGAAAATGCGGATATGAAATAAATCCAGAACATTTTGAGCGGTCCGCGTTTCTCATACCACTTCGCGTCCTTATCTTTATTATCGATGATTTCTTGGAGTAGCGATGTTCCATATTGTGGTTTTTTATCATCATCCTCGAATAGATAGTCGAGAAATAAAATATCATACTTTTTAGCTTGAATTTTATCATATACATCAGACACGGAACAGACATAGTCAATATAAATGATGGGTTTATCATTCTCAGTTTCCGTATCATGTGTCACTGTATTAGGCTCATCTCTCACATCGAATTTCTCTTTTAGTACATTTTTCAATACATCAAGTTTGTTTATTGACTGTAAGCCATTTTGCTGCGTAGCTTTATCATCAATGAGCAAAATTCGTATTTTAAATTTCTTGATATTTATTTTTTTTATCAATATTTCCCATTGACTATTAGCCTTCTCGTAGTTGCTTGTCTCAGAGCTGAAGGGGAAGGGAGTAATATGTTTACCGTGACCAGAGATAAAATCTTGTATTCGTGAGTTGATACAGAGTCGAGCGTTGAACTCTCTGATCTCTCTAGCATTCGCAGTCTTGTAGACGGAGAAATCATGAGGAAAGATATCATTGATTTCTTTTTCAGTAATGGTTCTACATATATTTAATTTCATGAATCTGAGCCATATACTGCTATCGAAATACCGTGCGCGCGCATCGAGGTGGATGAGGTCATTGTTATCATCGCTTTTTAGAGCTTTGTCCGCTGTTATAAGAATGGGAGATGATGTTATATCTTCAATGCTTGGAGTTTTTTTATCTTTCTTTGATGAAGGTGCTGTGTTAGAATCAGTCAGCAATCTATTAAATATTTCAGGTATAAATCTCCTGTGCTGCTTCCATGCATGATGGTTAAAGGCGACTAGCTGATTGAAGAATGATGGAAATTGGCACTCTAGTCCCGACGAAAAATCCAGATGTATATGAATGATATTTTTCATAGAGGCCGAATTATGAGCGTTAGCTTTAATCATTCGAATAGACGCAAAATTACCTGTGATGCTTAAGAAGCTTTCCAATCCTTCAATAAACTCTTTCTCTGAGCCTTTAATTGATTGTGAATTGAGTATGTGTTTGAGGAACATTGAATGATTATTATGTTGAAAAACGTAAACTCGTCCCGTGTTGATCATATTCAAAAGCGAATTCTTATCTTCTTTATCACCATTATTGACGGAGAGATGATCAGTTGTTTTGAGGGATTCCTTTGCGCTGTCCGCAACGCTTTCATGACAAAAATTGTGATTTAATAAATCACTATAATCGGCATAGAGGAGATCTGTTGTTACAACAGAGTCCTTCACACTACGGTCAAATATGTCTTTGTCGTGAGCAAAGAGTTTTACTTCCACATTTTGTTTATCTTTATGATCATTGATAATAATTTGGATAAGTTTTTCAAGAAATATATGTTTGCTTCCTGATTTTGAGAAATTGAGAGGTGCTTTAGTGTACCAGTTATGAGTGATATAGACCTGTGTACCATCTAGCTTTCGTATTGTGCCAAATAATGCGGTTGTAGCTTCTATATCTGATTGACGCTTTGCTATTTCATCAGCGGATTGCGCTTTTCCGTAGTGCGTGTCAAGAGCGCATGCAATGATAGCCCTCTTTAACTCTTCTATGTTACCCTCGAAAGTTCCCGCTTTGACTAAGTCGAGCTTCTCTGATAAGTCCTCGTAGTTATTGTCTTCTGTTTTTTTCCACTCGCCGACCATGTCTATAATAGCGTTTAAGGGACCCGCATTACTGATAAAAAAGGTCCAGAATGTTTCATCGGCAAATAAATCGATGGAGCTGCTTGGATTTTCAAAAATAGCAGCATCGGCTTTGCGTGTCGTGATGAGGTAGACAGTATCGGAGTTTGACATGGTGAGAGAGGTTGGTATGATTGTTTGTAAATAGCTATAGCGAACTTATACGTTAATATAAAGAATATTGTGAATAAGTCAATAAAATTATCTTAATGTTGTTATTTGTTAGTTGTGATACGTATAACGTTATGGATTAGAATATTCTTGCGTTGGGTGAAAAATGTTTCATAATTGAAATTATGAACAAAATGGTATTATTGTCGCTTGCTGCTCTCGTTGGGGTATGTGGTCTGGGCTATAAGCTTTTGGCGAAATCGGAGGCACGCGACAAGGCGGCTTTCGATAAGCATGCGGATCAATTGGGGGATGACTTGGGGCGTCCTGTGTTTTTGCGCATCACTAAGGAGAGTCGTATCCTTGAGCTGCTGGTGAAGCGTCCCAAGGGCTGGCAGGTGATGAAGATCTATCCCATCCTCGGGATGAGTGGTACGCTAGGGCCCAAGCAAAAGGAGGGCGATTGTCAAGCTCCTGAGGGTTTTTATTCTGTGGTCAAGGGTAATATGAATCCCAAGAGCAATTATCATCTCTCGTTTAATATAGGCTACCCTAATGCCTACGATAGATCATTGGGACGCACTGGCTCTTTTATCATGGTGCATGGCAGCATTTACTCGATTGGTTGCTTTGCCATGGGAGATGATGCCATCGAGGAAATTTATACCATGGTGGATCAGGCTCTGCTCAATGGGCAGTCTTCTGTGCCGGTGCAGGTCTATCCCTTCGATATGACCACGGCTCGTATGGAGGCGGAGAAGCAGAATGAGCATCACGCCTTTTGGATGCGTCTCCAAGCGGGCTGGCTCTATACGCGCGTGACCAATGCTCCCTATGTGCCTGCTGAATGAGCAGGTCGTGGGGTAGGGGAGAGTTGTCCTTTATTTGCGAAGAGGTTACTGCGCGCTCTTCGTAGGGGCTTTTTGGGTGAAAAAGGCTTTGATGAGCTCTTCGTAGAGGCTGAGCTTTTGACCGACGCGGCTGGTGAGTAGGCTCCAAGCATTGTCGTGAATGAAGGGGTAGCCGCGCTCATCGCTCTGGTGACCGTCGAAGCGTAGATTTACATCTGCGCCTTTGGTCTCCTTCCAACGACCGCTCATTTCATGCACAAAGTCGCGGTTGGATTGGGAGTTGACGACGTAGCTATTGCCCCACCAGGTGAGCTGCGCGGGGCGCGTGCGGGGTGAGACTCGGTCGACGGGGTCGACGGTGACGAGGTAGAGAGGGGCGCCTCCTGCTCGGAGGCGGCGCGAGCCTTCAAGGGCCCGTGCCGCGCCGCGGCTATTTACTATTATTAAGAAATTGCTTGTGGGGTTGTGCTTGCGAAAGGCGTCTATGTCTTTCGCGATGCGCTCGGTGGCGAGATGCGCCTCGCTTTGATTGCCACCGTGCCAGTGGTAATAGGCTCTAGCTTGCTTTTTCATGCGCGGGAGTGCAGGAAAAGCCTCGCCGACCTTGTGAAAGTAGCCACCGAGCTCATCCGCATAGCCTCCTATGAAGATGAGCGCGGCATCGGCATTCTCTGACCGCAAGGGGACTTGCTTGTGCATGCGAGCATGCTCTCCAAAGCGCTTGACATGATCGAGTAGATCACTGAAATCGCTAGCCGTACTTGGAGTGCTCAGGGAGCTGAGTAAAAAAAAATAGTCAATTTAATATATTTCACTGTGTTTAGATGCTAGCATGTTCAGGTTGGTCAGAATTT
>CAYJOV010000015.1:24665-31038 GCA_964371905.1 uncultured Akkermansia sp.
TATGAACCGCTTGAATTTTATCTTTTGCATAAAAACGGCGCACCCCCTCCACCACCCCACGCGGGGGGGCCCCGGGGGGGCGCCCCCCGCCCCTCCCGGGGCGGCCCACGGGGCGGGGGATTAGTCTTGAGGAGGTCCGCTGCAGGTCAGCTTGGGCGCGTTGGCATTTGGCGGAGGCGTACTGCAGGTGAGCTTGGGCGCGATGGAGACGACGGGACGCACGGGGTAGGAGCTACCATCTTTTGTCACATAGTAGTGGACTTGCGTCATGTGTACGAGGGCGGCGGGCTTGAGGGTTTTGATGAACTTGGCGACATCGGGGGATTGTCCTTCGATGTCTTTTTTGATGTCGACGTAGATGAGGCTGTTCGCCTCGGCCTTGGCGTCGCCGTATTCACCATTCTTTGAATACTTGAGATTGCGCCCGACCTCAAAGATGGCTACCGTGGAGGCATGGCCACAGCGATCGGGGCACTGGGCGGTCATGTGACGGCAAGGGATTTCCTTTGTGCCTTTGTAGAAGGCGAGTACTTCGTTGCGCGCGAGCTCCTTGGCAGGCGGCAGAGGGGCTGCATGGAGGGAGATTGCGGAGAGGGCGGCTGTTATGAATGCAATTTTCATACAGTCTATATTAGCATAAATCTATGTCTATTCAATAGTAAAAAGTGAGTCGTGCGCGGGAAAGTCTCTTCTGGATGAGTGATGCGCGGATTTAGTAACTACCTTGTGGTTTCTTTCTACGGCGTTGATCTTCACGGTCTTGTTTGTTGCGCATCGTGTCGCGTTTTTGACGGCGCGAGACGCGCTCTAGGGTCATGCGTCGTTTCTCTGTCATACGCTCAAGCTCGGCAACTTCTTCTTCTAAATGAAGGAAGTGCTCGTAGCGCTCCGCAGAAAGCTCTCCTGATTCCAAGGCCGCGCGTATGGCACAGCCCGCGTCCTTCTGATGTGAGCAGTCGCTATACTTGCACTGATAGCTGAGCTCGGTGAGATCGTCAAACTGCCCGCGTAGTGTGTCCGCATCCGTCCACATGTGGATCTCGCGCATACCGGGATTGTCGATGAGCACCCCTCCGCCTGCGAGCACGACGAGTTCGCGGGTGACTGTGGTGTGGCGCCCCTTGCCTGTGACATCGTTGACCTCGCCTGTCTCAAGCCACGTGTCACCGAGCAGCGAATTGACAAAGGTGCTCTTGCCCACGCCCGATGAGCCGACTACGGTGACGGTCGTCCCCTTGGGGACGCGTCGCAGGTGGCGCGGGTAGCCCTTCTTCCAGAGGGCGACGACGGGGTAGATCTCGAGCTCGGCATCGAGGGCTTGGAGCTCGGTGATGGCTGCCTGCATGACATCGTCGGGGGTCTGGTCTTGCTTGTTGAGTAGCACGATGGGTCTCGCCCCACTCTTGCGTACGAGGGTGAGGTAGCGCTCGATGCGGCGTGGGTTGTGGTCGGATAGCGCATCGGTGACGATGACGACGAGATCAACGTTGGTGCCTATCACCTGCTGCGCGCTGCTGCGACCTGGCGCTTTGCGAGAGAAGCAGGTTTTGCGGGGCAGCAGGGCACGGATGACGGGCAGGTCGACGCCCTGACCGGGGTCGACGGCGACCCAGTCGCCGACGCTGGGCAGATCGGCATCATTCACCGCATCGTGCCAGAGCTTGCCTGCGAGCACGACCTCGTGATCACCCTTGCCCTTGGCGATGACTGTGTAGTTGATCTTGGTCTCGCGTATGACGCGAGCGGGGTACCACTGAGGGTTTGCCTCCTTGAGGGCTTCAAAGCTGCTGCGAAAGCCCTCATTCCAGCCCAGCATCTCCATGGTTACCTTCATAAGTGTAGTAGCAGGGCGTGCTCGATGATGCTCATGGCGACTTGTTCTTTGCTATCGCGTGGCAGATGCTCCTCGCGGTCGGGGTAGACGAGCGTCACCTCATTCTCGCGGCTATCAAAGCCAATATCCGCCTGCGAGACATCGTTGGCGACGATGAAGTCGCATAGCTTCTTCTGGAGTTTTTGGCGGGCATAGTCGACGATGTTTTGTGTCTCTGCGGCAAAGCCCACGAGCACGCCCTTGTAGTGGAATGCCTCGCGCATGCTGCCAAGGATGTCGGGCGTGCGCTCGAGCTCCAAGGTGAGTGTGTCGCTGTGCTTTTTGATTTTTTGATCACAATAGCGGACAGGTCGGTAGTCAGCGACAGCCGCGCAGAGTATGGCAATGTCGGCGTGCGTGCACATGTCGCGCACAGCCTCGTACATGTCTTGGGCGGACTCTACGGAGATAAAGTCCACTCCCGCAGGTATGTCTAGATTTGTAGGACCGGAGATGAGGATGACCTCGTGACCCTCGTGTATGGCTGCGCCCGCAAGCGCATAGCCCATGCGCCCCGAGGAGCGATTGGTCAGGTAGCGTACTGGGTCAAGAGCCTCACGTGTGGGACCTGCCGTGATCAGAAACTTCATGGGCACATGTTAGCATAGTCATGAGCAAGGATCAAACAAAATAGCGTAGCTACTAAGTAGCTACCACCGCCTCACACATGTCCCTAATAGATTTCAAGAGCAGCTGTATGCAAAGATGGACTGTTTCTTTTAACGCTATTACCCATTCCATTCTTTGTTGACTGGGCTATTCGGCCTGTGCGAACAATCTCAGACTGCGTTTCTCCCTGTGCGTATTCTCGCGCGCAGAGTTGCTTCAAATAGTGTCTTTGCGAGGTATTGAGGATTCTTATGTTGATTGTTTCGATTGTGTTGACTGTTGCGATGTGTTTTTATTGTTTAATAATCAGTGTATAGTGACTTTGTTTGTTGCTTCTCCTTCTCGCATACGATGGGGCGTTTTATTAGGTAAATTATGCAACTATTGGAATAATCTATGGGATGGATGTGGCAAGATGTGCTGCAAGTCTGATTTAGAGCTTGATTTCTCTCTCTTTATAACGTACTGTCTTGACTTCTATGTGGAGATCTCCAACCACCATGAGCCTGCCGAGGAACTTTTCCGTCATGGCAAAGCCGATGGGCAGCCAATGCAATATACGCTGCGCCTATTGCTACTACCTTGACAAATCACTATTCTACCCATCCGATGATGGGAAATTCAAGCAGACTCTGATGAGTGATCGCGTCCTGCGTGACTACATCGAGCAGTATGTTGCCGCTAATGATGCTGAGGTGATCACATTTTGCTGGCATGGAGGCGAGCCTCTGATGGCGGGCATGGATTTCTACCGCCGCGCGGTGAAATATCAAAAGAAATACGCACGCGGCCGCCGCGTCGAGAATGCTCTTCAGACCAATGGTCTGCTGCTCAATCAAGAGTGGTGTCGCTTCTTCCATGATCATGAATTTCTCATCGGTGTCTCCCTCGATGGTCCAGCCGATGTGCACGATGCCTATAGACGCAATCTCGGCGGAGGTCCTACCTTTACCCGCGTTATGCGCGCTATTGAGAATATGACCAAGCATCGCGTCGACTTCAACACCCTTAGTGTCGTGCACCGCCACAGCGAGACGCGCGGCGTGGAGCTTTATCGCTTTTTCAAATCCATCGGCAGCCACTTCATGCAGTTCATCCCCGCCGTAGACCTGCTCACCGAGGAGCTCGTCCCCCATCTCGGGGATAGGCATAGGCAAATAGGCGCACACCAGGCCACTCAGGCCCCCGAGCTCGCACGTCTCAGTGAATGGAGCGTGAGCCCCGAGGGGTACGGCCGCTTCCTCTGTGAGATCTATGATGAATGGATCAAGGCTGATGTCGGCAGCTACTTCATCCAGCTCTTTGACGCCACTCTCGCAAACTGGTATGGTGCACCTCCAGGGCTTTGCTCCTCTGCCGAGACCTGCGGACATGCCCTCATCCTCGAGCACAATGGCGATGTGTATAGCTGCGATCACTTTGTCTACCCCGAATATCTCCTAGGCAATCTACGCAGCCGTCCCCTAGCCGAGATGCAGAGCTCGCCGGAGCAATTCCAATTCGGACTATCTAAGGCTGTGACGCTCCCCAGTAATTGCCGCCAATGCTCGGTCTACAAAGCCTGCACAGGTGGATGCCCCAAGCACCGCTTCGTCACCGTTGAGGGGGAAAAGAATCCGCACAACTACCTCTGCGCGGGCTACAAGCTCTTCTTTGAGCACGTACGCCCCTCCATGCAGCGCATGTGCGCGCTGCTGCACCAAGGCGAGAGCCCCATGAAAATCATGGAAGAGCGCCGCTCATAGCAGTAGCTGTGTTGCAATCTCATCGACCAGCAGACGCCCCTGCCGCGTGAGAATCAGCCTCTGAGCCTGCTCGTCCCTGCGAGCCATCCCCTCCTCACAGAGCGCGTCTAGCAATGTGGCGCTCTCAGCACGCAGCAGAGCAAGCTCCAGTCCCTCATCCGTACGTAGTTGGAGACCGATGAGCTCTGTGCGTCGCTCTTGATCGGATAGTATCTCTATATGGGCGGGGGGGAGTCTCTCCTCCATGAGGAAATCATTGTACTGCGTTGTATTCCCCCTATTCTCATAGCGCATGTTCTCTACCGTGCCGACGGCACCAGGGCCAAGGCCATAATAATCCTTTCCCGCCCAAGTCGCGAGATTATGCAAGGAGCGAGCACCATCACGCGCATAGTTCGACACCTCATAATGGCGATAACCCGCCGCCGTGAGCAGCTCGTCAGCCAGCTCAAACATGGCTACATCCGTCTGCTCATCCCCCGCATCCGCACCGTAGAGCTGAAAGAAAGCCGTATCCTCCTCATAAGTGAGATTGTAGGTAGAAATATGCTCAGGAGCGAGCGCGAGTGCCTCACGCAACGACTCCTCCCACTGAGCTAGACTCTGCCTGGGCAGCGAAAACATCAGATCAATATTTACCTGTGGCATGCCCGCCTCACGCAAGATAGCCACGCTATGACGCGCCTGCTCTGGACTATGTGTGCGGCCGAGGAGTTTCAGTAATTCACCATCAAAGGATTGAATCCCCAGCGAAAGGCGCGTCACCCCGAGATCACGCCAGAGACGTGCCTTGGCGAGATTAAAAGTCGCAGGATTCGCCTCAAGCGTCCACTCCTGTACCTGCGAGAGATCCAGCCCCGCGCCCCCCCTGCTACGCGGAGTCGTCAGCCCCTCGGCAAGCTCGCGCATGCGCGTGGGTGAAAGCATACTCGGCGTGCCACCACCCATAAAGATCGTGCGCGGCGCGTAGCCGTCAGGCAGACGCAGACGCGCCTCAACGACCAGTGCACGCACAAAGATCTTCAAATCAGTTGCCGCAGGAGTATGCTTGAAAAAGGCACAGTAGGGGCAGATGCGATGGCAAAAGGGGATATGAATGTAGAGATGCATCTTTGCAGGGCGCAGAAGCTTGGGGGAGAAAAGCAAAAAACTGGGGTTTGCAAGTCAGCAAACCCCAGATCATCAATAAAAAGATAGAAAGGAGATCTTAGAGCTCAGCACCGGCAGCCTCGTCGAGGTAGTACTTTGCATCGCTGTGATTCTGGAGATAAGAAGCAGCGACATCAATCGTGACAGGCTCAAGAATAGCCTTCTTGACGATAGACGCCTTGGCAGCCCCCCAAGCCATGAGACGCACCTGCTTGGCCGCCATGATGGTGGCTACACCCATGGTGATTGCGGTGGTGGGGACATTCTCAATACCGCCAAAGGCAGGACCTGCGTCTTTGATCGTCAGCTCATCAAGATGCACTTGACGTGTGAGCGTAGTATCATCAGAGCCTGGCTCGTTGAAGCCGATATGACCTGTGCGACCAATGCCGAGAATCTGGAGATCGAGACCACCAGTGGCTTGGATCTTGGCCTCGTAGGCGGCGCAGTGAGCGGCGATTTCAGCGTCTGCGACCATGCCCGAAGGGAGATTGACATTCTCAGGCTTGATATCGATGTGGTTGAACAGATTCTGGTGCATGAAGTACCAGTAAGACTCGGGGTGATCGCGATCAAGACCGCAGTACTCATCGAGGTTGAAGGAAGTGACGTTGGCAAAGGAAAGGCCTTCTTCCTTGTGCAGACGGATGAGTTCTGCGTAGAAAGGAAGAGGTGTCGCGCCAGTAGCCAGACCAAGGACAACGCCCTTGCCCTCTGCGGCACGTGTACGGATGAGTTCGGCGACTTCTGCGGCGAGCTGAGCGGCGGCAGTTTGCGGTGTGTCGAATACTTCGTAAGTCATGGTGGAGACATTGTATAAGACCTCTGTATAAATTCAATCCCAAAGTGATATTCAGAGGGGCTTTTTTCGCGATCAGAAAAAAAAATGCAGAAAATGAAAAAAAGATCTTGCAATGAATCAAGAAATCAGTTAAACTGTCTCCGCACACAGCAAGCATCGCCGCTGTAGCTCAGGGGTAGAGCAACGCATTCGTAA
>CAYJOV010000016.1:0-30467 GCA_964371905.1 uncultured Akkermansia sp.
ATGGCTTTCATGATGGAAGAGGGGGAGGGGGAGGGGGTGGAGATTGAGGGGGGCGGCTATTTTTTCTTGCTGCGCTGTGGAGGGGGGCTGTTATCAGGATCTGAGAATTCGTCGAAGATTTGGTAAAGTGAGATGAGTGAGATGAAGGTGCAGATGGCGATGAGCGCGTAGCAGATTGCCTGCTGCTTGCGCGCGCGCGCTTGGTAGCGGTCACGTGCGGCTTTGGAGCGCATCATGGCGTTGGCCACCTCGCTATGTTGCCAGTTGGGCAGTACCTGCTCAATGAGGTCAAGAGCCGTGGCGCGTATAGACTGCCAGTCCAGATAGGAGCCTTGGTAGCCCTCTTGTAGCCAGCTGATTAGGGTGATGGTGCGCGATGCACCCTCGACTTGCTCAGGGAGTAGGGGGATGAGGGCCTCGGCGAGTGCTTGCATGCTGGGGATGAAGCTGCTGGTGACCTCCGAGGCGTGGCAGCTCGCGCAGAGCGGGGAGAGGAAGTAGAAGCTCTCCTCGGACTCTCGGAAGATCATGTCACTGTTGAGCACGCGTGTGCGCAGATCGTTTTTTTCGCATTCTTGGTAGAGCGTGGCACATTGCTCAATGATACGACAGATGCTCAGTACGCTGAGTGTCTCGTGCTGCTCGGCGAGCTCGGAGAGCGCTACGCCCTGAGGGAGCTGGTAGGCGACAAAATTGTGCTGCTCCATCTGGACACTCTCATAGACCTGCATCATGCGCGGCAAATTCATATGGGCGCGCGCCTTGACTGAGTTGTGAAAACTCTGGGCACTCGTGCTAGTCCCATCTGGGGATTCGCGCAGCAGCTCAACAACGACTTCGCGCTCCACCTCATCTTGCCGCGCTCGGTAGAACTCGTGATGGGTATGCACCCCCACGCACTCGGTGAAGGTGTAGTGACCGAGCGTGCGAGGCAGTGCTCCGAGGCTGGGGGTGGAGTCTGGTGACATGATTAAGATAGGGGCGGGGGGAGAGCTTTATTCGGGGATGAGTCCATCGCTGCCAGCTCCTGGTAGGAGGAAGTTGCCCTGATCGCTGGCGGGTGCGGCCTCATCGTCTGAGAAGATGTTGTCATCGGGCAGGAGGTCGTAGTCCTCAGATCCTTGGGGCTGATTGTTGGCGTTGCGCAGCTGGTACTCGCGTAGGATGAGCGAAGAAGGGGTGCTGATGCAGTCGAGAGGCTCGCCGCGGTAGTAGAGCTTTGCGGTGAATCCATAATACTTCATCTCACCAAAGGCATCAAGCTGTTCTTGCGTAGGGATGGGGATGCTGTAGTTGACGAGGAGGCGCTCCTCGCCGCTCTCCCATGTGGGCGTGCTGTTTTGCCATGTCATCACGGGCTCATGATGGGAGAGCTGAATATCTCCCCCCTTGCTGAGGTCAAAGAATTGGATATGAATGTAGACATCCTCTGGGCGTATGTCCTCCTCAGGGGCGAGCAAAATGGGGAATACTACCTCAACGCTCTCGCCGCGCTCTACCTGATAGTCGATGCGCGTCAGATGGGGACCAAAGGCGAGCTTGCCGCGCATCGCTTGGGGATTTGCAAAGCCGTAGGTGAGACGCTGAGAGGCCTTTTGGAAGTACTCTCCAGCCTGATCGCGCATGTTGAAGAGCATCATGTAGTACTCCTGCGCCTTGTCGGGGTTGAGCAGCTTGTCGTAGGCGAGCGCGTGATAGTAGAGGAGTGCTGGGTCTTGGGGATGGATGGTGGATGCCTGTGAGAGCGAGAGGATGCAGCGGCGCATGTCACCTGCGATGAGGGCTGTCATGCCCTCGCGGCAGAGGCGTTGGAACTCCTCCTCGCGCTGCGCCTCTGAGTCAGTGGGGGGCTTTGCCGCGTCTCCGCCCTGTTGTTGATCGCCCTCTTGCCGTTGGGCTTCGGCGAGGCGTTTTTCGTCTTCCTCGGCGAGTTTTTTGAGAAGGTCGTTCATATCTTCTTGCTCAAGGATGGTATCGACATCGCGAGCGTTGAGGAGAGGGTTGACACGATCTTGCTCGGGGGGGCTTACCTCGGAGCTGGAGTGCTCAGCTTGCGTGACGCGCTTTTCCCCCTGTGAGCTGGTCATGGCGGCGAGGATCTGAGCTTCTTCTAGCTTGAGCTGCTGGACGCGCAGTAGCTCCGCGCTCATCTGTCGCCACTGATGGGCTAGCCCCAGTCCGAGTGAGGCCAGCAGCGCGAGGAGCAGCCCTGCTGAGATACCCAGAGCCGTCTTGCTGGAGAGTAGAGAGTCAAGCATGCGCTGAGCGAGTACGCGGAGCTGCGCGGCACTAGGGCGGCGCGCAATGAGTCGCACAAGGAGTAGACGCCACCTGTTGCGCGACTCGCAAGGAGGCTCGGGTGGAGGAGGTGATTGCTCCGCTTGGCTCTGATCTTCTAGCATTGGTAGAGAATAATGGGGGTAGGTGAATCAGTGGTCCTTCTTTGGATCTGGCTTTTCATCCGTGTCTTGAGCGTACTCGATGATCTCACCGCTGTATTGGGAGAGCAGTATTTGCATGAAACGCTCGGCAGGCGCATCATTCTTGCTGCCAAAGCCGCCGTAGGTCATGCCGTCTATCTTGAGTCTCTTGCCGTTGACCGTGAAGTAGGCGACACCCTTGAAGCCAGGACCCCACTGACGTAGGTCAATCTTGCTGATGTCTTCAATGCGAAATTGCTGCCCCACCGCGCGTACATCCCTGCCATCAATGGCGAGCACACGGCGTGAGGTGCGCATGATAAAGTAGACGACCACGCAGCCTAGCAGGATACAGACCCCACCTGCATACCACTGCTCATTGACCGTGGCTTGATCATAGGGCTTTTCGCTAGGCTTGAGGGGGTAGCGCATCGTGCTGCTGTAGCTCTGCCATGCTGTATTCCAGCCCTCCTTCATCGTCGCATGATCGAGAAACTCGCGAGGCGTCGGGTCGTCCATTCTCTCTGGGGGCATGGGGTGGCTCTTGCCATCAATGACGATGGACATCTCGCTGGGGGAGCGCTGGGCATCGGGGATGTTGTCGTAGAGGGCTTTGTCTGCGTATTGGCTCTGCCATTGCTGGGCACTGAGTGCGCTGGCATTCCTCCCGCCCTCGGCAAAGGCTTGGAAGGCAAAATAAGCGGCATTTTTATTGCGGTAGCCTATTGCACCGTCGTAGAAGAAGTAGAGAGCAAATCCCCATAAGGCGACTAGAATGATCAAGAAGCGCACAAAGGTGTCCGTTGTGGGGCGGCAAACAAAAGTGGTGGAGCTCATGCGCGTACTTTAACATAGATGAGTATTTTTGAACAGGATAAAATATTTCCTACTCGATAGATGTATTACGGAGCAGCCTTTGGGTGATTTTTATGGAGAAAGTGCGAAAGCGACTTGAAAAAATCAGCTCACTGTGGCATCATCGACACAGTTCTCCTCCACTATATGACAGACCGCTATGCACCCCGTGTCGAGCTCCGTGCTACCCCCCCTACACCCCGCCCATCAGCAGCGCGCTACATGGGGGACTACGCAGCCCCGCCTCTCAATGAGCTCAGAGTAGCCTTCATCGGAGCAGGACGGCGCGGCCAGCACCTCCAGCAGCTGCTCGCCCGTATCACAGGCGTGCAGATTGTCGCCCTCTGTGATATAGCAGAGGACAAAGCTCAAGAGGCTCGTGATGGCATTCTCCAAGCCATCGCGGAGCAGCGTGGGTGTGCTCCGCCTGCTGAGACGATCACCCTCTATACAGAGCAGCGTGATGCGTATCGTCGCATGCTAGCCGAGCAGCGGCTCGATGCCGTCTTTGTCATTGTGGGCTGGCAGGCGCATGCGGATCTCTGCTGCGAGATCATGGCGGCGGGTGTGCATGCCCTTGTCGAGGTGCCCATGGCGATGAGTATCTCGGATCTCTGGCGCATCGTCGATAGCGCAGAGCTGCATCAGCGTCATTGTATGATGCTCGAGAATGCGAACTACGGTCGACGCGAGCTGCTCTATCTCAATATGGTCAGACAGGGCGTCATCGGCGAGCTCGTCCACGGTGAGGGTGCCTACGTCCATGATCTACGCTTTGCCCTGCTCGATGAGGATAGGGGAGAGGCGGAGTGGCGCGTGCGCCATTACCGTGAGCGCAATGGGAATCTCTACCCCACCCATGGGCTGGGACCTCTCTCTCAGTACATGAATCTGGGACGCGGGGAGGACCAATTCTCCCACCTCGTCTCCCTGTCGAGTCGTGCGCTGAGCTTCACACGATTTACCAAGAAGAACTTCCCCGAAGATCACGAGTGGAATCAGCGCCCCTTCAACTGCGGTGATATCAACAGCTCCATCCTCAAGACGCATCTGGGCAACACCATCCTGCTCCAGTGGGACGAGTGCAGCCTGCGCCCCTACACGCGGCATAATTTCATCCAAGGCACCAAGGGTATCCTCGCGGGCTTCCCCCCGCGCGTCGTCGCCGAATGCCTCGGCGCAGAATCTCATAGTGAGTGGATACAGGGAGATGATATGGATGCGATCTATGAGCGCTACGATCACCCTCTCTGGCAGCGTCTCGGTGAGCGAGCGGAGCTATTGGCAGGTACGCGTGCGCGCGATTACATCATGCTCAATCGCATCGTTGAGTGCCTGCGCCTCGGTCAGCCTCTCGATCAGAATGTCTACGAGGGCGCGTATTGGTCCAGCGTCATCGAGCTCACGGAGCTATCCAACAAGCATAACGGATGTCCCATGGTCTTCCCCGATTTTACACGCGGTGACTGGAAGTCTACATTGGGGCTTGGCATTCATGTGTGAGTTTTTTTTGATAAAAAAATAAAAAAGAAAAAAGATGTGTAGATTCATTTGACCTGATTGCGTTCTCAGGAGTGTAAGGATATCGTCTTATCAATCTTCGCTATGATGTCCTTATTTTTCAACAATCATACAACAAAAGACAATTTATATGAAAACCTCCATCTTCATTCTCGCCCTCCTCGCCGCTCCAATTATGGCACAAGACGCTCCTCAACCTGGATGCCCCAAGGGTAAGGGCAAAGCCGCTGAAATGCTCAAGGCAATGGACACCAACAACGACGGCCAGCTCGACGCTGCTGAATACAAAGCAGCCGAAGAAAAAATGGCTGCCAAGCGCCAAGAAATGCGCGCTGCTATGAAGGCCAAGATGCTCGAAAAGTTTGACACCGACAAGGACGGTAAGCTCAGCGATGACGAGAAGAAGGCCATGAAAGAAGCCATGAAGGGCAAGCGCAAGGGCTGCAAAGGACCTAAGGGTGGCAAAATGCTCAAGAAGTACGACACCGACAAGGACGGCAAGCTCAGCGACACCGAAAAAGAAGCCATGAAGGCAGATCGCAAGGCAAAAATGGAAGCAAGAATGATCAAGCGCTTTGACACCAACAAGGACGGCCAACTTGACGCCACTGAAACTGCCGCCATGGAGCAAAAGAAGGCTGAAATGCAAGCCAAGAAGGCTGAGCGCAAGCAGCAGATGGAAGCCAAAAAGGCTGAAATGCTCGCCAAGTACGACACCAACAAGGACGGCAAGCTCGATCGCGACGAAAAGAAAGCTGCTCGTGAAGCCGCTGCTGCTGAAGGCAATATCCGCACACCTCTTGATCGCTTTGACGCCAACAAGGATGGTCAACTCGACGCCGATGAATTCGCCAAGGCTCTCGACAAAGCCGGCAAGGCCAAGGGTAAAGGCAAGGGTAAAGGCAAGGGCAAGGGCAAAGGTCCTAAGGGTAAGTGCAAAGGTCCTAAGGCACCCAAGGCTGATCAGCCCGCTGAACAAGTCTAATATTCTCTAAAAGAACCATAGCGTGTATCGCTCCTCTTTCTCTCACGAAAGAGGAGCGATCTTTTGTGGCGATCTGTTCAAGGCATTGATTCATTGAGCATGCGGAGAACCGCTTTCGTATCCTACTCTCTCTTCGTCTTGGTGGAGCAAAGGTGTCGCCGGTGCCTTTCCAGATGACGATTATCACGCTGGAGAAAGAATAATTTGCTCTTCCATCATCTGTTCGGGGTGATCTGGAGCTCTGAATCGACCTCGCGAATCTTGCAGATGTCACGATGAGTGTGCTTTGCACGAGGTGCTCGAGTAATCCAGCGGAGGCTTGATAAGGGAGAATTAAGTCATGTTTTATTGATTTAATGAATAATACTTGTCATTGAATAAATGTTATGCTACCCTACTTTTGGTCTCTTGTTTTGTGGGTGATTGCAATTGAGTTTATTGCGAAGATCGGTAGTGCACCAAGTAGACATGAATCACAATATCTAACTTTTAATCAATCAATGAAAACGACAACAATGAGCCTAGGTTTTGTCTTAACCACGCTGGCAAGTAGCACTGTTATGGCTGCGGTATCAAGTGGCGAGCTCATCAAAGCTTACCTTGAGGAAGAGGGAATCGAGAGCAGGGCTGAGAACGGGATGCTAATTTTTACGACTGAGGGGGCAACTATGTTTGTTAGAGATTTGTCGAATAAACATATTATTAAAATCCTTGTCCCCTGCTACGTTTCAGGAGTTGACTCAGCTCTGCTGAAACGCGAATGTCAGAGACTCAATAATGAAATGGCTGTGCTGAAATTCTTGCCCAATAAGGGTTACGTGGCGATCAGCTATGAGGGACTCATTCCCGAGAAATCTTCAAAAAGTGATATTAAAAAAATAATCAATTTTCTTGCGCAGTCTCAGCGAATGTTACATCAATTGTTACAAAACTATAAATGATATATAGTGGTAATATTATTTATCAGCTATCCCGTTAGTTCTGTCTTAACAATCTTTTTCTTGACTTGATTCGAACGCTTAAGTATAATCATATGTGACATCAACTAGTATGAAAAAATTTATCTCCATCTGCACCTCTTGTTATAATGAAGAAGGTAATATTACAGAGTTATGTGAACGACTGACCGTTGTTATGAGCGGGCTGCCACAATATGATTACGAGATTATAATCGCTGATAATTTTTCTACGGATGGGACGCGTGATGAGATTCGAGCTCTGTGTAGCAATGACACGAGAATCAAAGCTATTTTCAATATACGCAATTTTGGACATGAGCGTTCTCCTCACAACGCGCTTAAGCAAGCCACGGGTGATGCCGTGATTAATATGTGCTCTGATTTGGAAGATGTCCCCGAGCTGGTGGGGGATTTCATACGTGAGTGGGAGAAGGGGCAAAAGGTCGTGCTCGCCGTGCGTCGTTCCTCTGCGGAGCGAGGTATATACCCTCTCTTGCGGAAGTGTTACTACACCTTTATTGGCAGTATTTCTGATACGGTGCAGGTGCCTAATTTTACGGGGTTTGGTCTCTATGATCGCACGGTGATCGATACGATTTTTGCACTGGGTGACCCCCTTCCGTATTTCCGCGGGCTTGTACCTGAGCTGGGTTTCCCTTATTTGAGTATTCCTTTTGATAAGCCTTACCGTAAGCGTGGTATTACAAAGGGATCGATGATGATTTACTATGATACAGCGATGCGTGGTATGGTCAATAGCAGCCGCGCGCCTCTACGCTTGGCTACTTTTATCGGTCTGCTCAGCGGAGCGGTGAGTATGACTATTGCTATGTACTACCTGGTCATGAAGCTGCTATTCTGGGATAACTTTCAGGCTGGTATAGCACCCATTATCATCGTGATGCTGGTACTCTTCTCCGTACTGTTTGCTCTCATTGGTATTGTCGGTGAGTACATTGGGCTTTTGGTAGGGTACCACGTGCGCCGTCCGCTCGTCATTGAGGAGGAGCGCATCAATTTTCAAGACGGTGAATAGTCGAATCAGATCTTGTCTACACGATCACTTATAATTACTATTACTCTATCAATTTATAATGAGAAAAGAACAAATACGACGTGATATTTTAGATTTAGCAGTGCAGTATATGCAATGCCTTAAAGAGGAATCTGAGAATGCTGAAAAGAAGTACATACCAGCATCAGGCAAAGATATAGGGGTGGAGGAGCTGGTGAATATGATTGACGCCTCGCTCGACATGTGGTTGACTGCGGGTAGGTTTAATGATGAGTTTGAGCAAGGTTTTGCTCGCAAACTCAATGTCAAGCATGCATTATCTGTCAATTCAGGCTCATCTGCAAACCTTGTGGCCTTTACGGCACTCACCTCTCCGAAGTTAGGTAAAAAATCCATAAAGCGAGGAGATGAGGTCATTACCGTGGCAGCGGGCTTCCCCACAACCGTGAACCCCATTATTCAAAATAACTGTATTCCCGTTTTTATTGATTGTGAGATTGGGTCTTACAATATTTGTATAGATCAAATAGAAGCGGCGATTACACCTCGTACTAAAGCTATATTTCTAGCTCATACACTTGGGAATATGTATGAAATGGATAAGATAATGGATCTTGCAGAGCGATATGGACTTTGGGTCATTGAGGATAGCTGTGATGCATTAGGCGCGAAATATCAAGGTCGTTATGCTGGTACAGTGGGTCATATCGGTACTTTTAGTTTTTATCCCGCTCATCACATTACAATGGGTGAGGGCGGTGCTGTCGTGACGAACAACTCGTTGCTTCATCGCATTATGATGTCTTTTAGAGACTGGGGTCGTGATTGCGTATGCCCTCCTGGCAACGATGGTGTATGTAAAAAGCGCTTTGATTTCAAATTAGGGAATTTGCCTCGAGGGTATGATCATAAATATACTTATTCTCATATAGGTTATAATTTAAAAATAACGGATTGGCAGGCGGCGATAGCTGTAGCTCAGATGCAGAAGCTTGATGTATTTCTTGAGCGGAGAAAGCAAAACGCTCACAAGCTACTCTCGGAGTTGGACAGCCTTCAAGATTATCTCATTTTGCCATCACTTGCTGATGACTGTGAGCCATCATGGTTTGGCTTTTTGATTTCCGTGAGAGATGGTGCACCCTTTACCAAGCAAGAGCTTGTAGAGTATTTGGAAGGAAATGGCGTAGGTACTCGCCAGCTTTTTGCTGGTAATATATTAAGGCAACCTATGATTACTACCAGTGATGTGACGCTAAAGATTGGTGCCTCCGATTTAATACATGCCTCCGAGCTCAGTGAGGAGCATTATAGCATGCTACCCAATACTGAGTTTATCATGAATAATACCTTTTGGGTCGGTGTTGCGCAGAATGTCAATTTGAATGATATGACGACCACGGCTCGTCTCGTAAAAGCTTTTGTAGAATCAAAGATAGATGAAAAAGAGTCTTTGTGAGATCAGAAAAAATATAGTGAGAATGGCGCACTACTCACATGCATCGCATGTGGGGGCGGCACTCTCAGTTGTGGATATTTTGTATGCGATCTACACCCGTGCGGCTGATATCAATAAGGACAATGTCGAGGATCTCAAAAGAGATAAGGTTATCCTGTCTAAGGGGCATGCGAGCATTGCTCTGTATGCAGTTTTAGCGCAAATAGGTATACTCGATGATGAGCTGCTAGAGCGGTACTATATTGATGACGGCGTCTTACCGGGCCATCTCGACAAGGATAGTGTACTCGGGGTAGATTGTTCTGCAGGGTCTTTGGGGCATGGCTTGCCCATCGGTGTGGGTATGGCACTTGCCCATCAAGATAAAAGAGTCTTCGTCGTCATAGGCGATGGAGAGCTCAATGAAGGATCTGTCTGGGAAGCACTCATATTCAGTGGGAAAAAGTCATTGAGCAATTTGACCATTATCGTTGATTCTAATAATCTCCAAGGTTTTGCAAAATGTGACGAAATAGCCGACTATTCGAAGCTTGCTGATACGTTGAATAATTTTGGACTAGACGCTGTAGAAGTGGATGGTCATGACATTGAGGCTCTCGGGCAAGCCCTTAATACAAACGCGACAAAAACAAAAGTAATTGTTGCAAAGACGGTTAAAGGTAAGGGGGTTTCGTACATGGAAAATGAATTCGTGTGGCATTATAAATCACCTAATGATGAACAGCTAGCCATCGCACTGAGCGATATAGATGCATGAGAAAATTATTTATAAAATTGCTAACCGAGGCAGCAAGAGCTGATGAGGATATATGGCTTTTAACCCCTGATTTGGGATTTTCTGTATTAGAACCCTTCATCGAAGAGTTCCCCGAGCGTTTTATTAATGTAGGTATAGCCGAGCAGAATGCTGTTGGCATTGCTGCTGGGCTTGCATTGAGTGGCAAAAAGCCTTATGTTTATACGATCATGCCCTTTGTGACATCGAGACCTTATGAGCAAGTCAAGCTTGACTGTGCTTATATGAATACTAATGTCAAATTGGTAGGGGTCGGTGCTGGATTTGCGTATGGTCCTGCGGGAGCCACCCATCATTCATTAGATGATTTGGCCCTCATGAGAGGGCTGCCCAATATGAGTGTTGTCGCACCAGGAACCTTGAATGAGGCTGAAGAATTGATTCGTCATTCCTTTAGTCACCAAGGTCCCATGTTTCTGCGATTGAATAAAAGTGGTGAGCCTTTCTTGGACTACGAGGTTGACTTCGGGAAAATCTCTTCACTGTATACGGGTGACCAAGTAGCTATTATTACGCTTTCGTCTATGCTCGAAAGTGTCATTGAGCTCACCAAGGTCATGAGAGCACAGGGCGTTTCTGTTTCTCTGATGAGTGCTCATACGATTAAGCCTTTTGATGAAGCTAGCATTCTCGCTTTGATTCAATCGGGTATACCTATTGTGACGATTGAAGAGCATTATATGGTTGGAGGTCTCGCGAGTTGTGTGAGCGATGTCATTGCAAGAAGCGCCACGGGCGTAAGGTTTCTGCCTATAGCTGTAAAGGATGAGTTTTCTCACTATGTTGGGTCTCAGAATTATATACGCGAAAAAATGGGCTTAGGAAACTTGCAGGAGCGGATAGCTCATTTCTTAAATGTATGAAAATTTTGTTGACAGGTGCACACGGCTTTATAGGTTCGCATGTGCTACAAGCATTAAGTGGTGATCACGAGGTTATAGCACCTCGAAGTGCCGAGCTTGATTTGACAAACGAGTCCGCAGTCAGTGATTTTTTTATCAAGCATTCATTTGACTACATCATTCATTTGGCCTCAATAGGTGTGCGAATTCAGTCTGATAGCCTCGTTGATGAGGTGGTACAGGCTAATGTTCGTATGTTTGACAATCTATCCCGATATGTAGGTGAGGCCTGTCCTATGATTGTGGCTGGTTCAGGTGCTGAGTATGATAAGTCACGCCCTATTTCCAAAATACGTGAGGATGATTTCTCTCAGAGAGTCCCTCATGACTCGTACGGCTATTCCAAATATCTTATAGCAAAGCGTATCGAGCAGATGGATCATGTGTTATCGCTTCGTCTTTTTGGTGTGTATGGTGTCAATGAAAATCCAACACGGGTTCCAACATATGTAACCCAGTGCAACTTAAATGGTGTTGATATTGTTTTGAATCAGAATGTTATATTTGATTATCTTTACATAGATGACTTGTGTAAAATCATTGTTTATTTTTTGCATCATCGTACACATGAGAGATTTATTAATATAACACCGACACAAAGTATAGATATTAAATCACTTGCTGAGATGGTGAATCGCATTTCTGCACAGCAGTCTCCGATTGTAGTGAGACAAGAAGGCTATGCCAATGAATATACGGCGGATAATTCGAGACTTTTGAGTATCATGAAGAATTTTGAGTTTACGCCCTACGTTATAGGTATGAGCAAGCTGTACGATGCATTGAGAGTCAAACAGGGCTCATAGACGTCTGTATTTGTTCTATTTTTTTTGTAAATTTATAAATATTGTTTTATGAAGGTAGTTATTTATGCTGGAGGCTTTGGGACTCGCATTGGAGATGATAATGTGAATATGCCCAAACCGCTAATCGAAATCGGTGGTATGCCCATTCTTTGGCATATCATGAAGCATTATTTGCATTATGGGCATAAGGAGTTCATTATAGCTTGTGGCTATAAAGCTCAAATGATCAAGCAATTTTTTGTTGATTATGCACTTTATTCCAAAGATCTGACCATTAATTGCAAAGATAATCACATTACGATGAGTAATAATCTAGCTGAGGACTGGTCTGTTACACTTATTGATACGGGGCTGAGCACCTGTACAGGGACACGACTACAAAAGCTGAGGCCTTATCTAGGTGATGAGCCCTTTATGCTCACCTATGGAGATGGAGTGGCAAATGTGGATTTGGATGCTCTCATAGCGTTTCACCGCCAACACGGGAAGAGTCTCACGGTCTCTGCTATCCATCCTTCTGAGCGCTTTGGCATCCTTGATATGAACGACCACTGTGAGGTCGTGGGCTTTAAGGAAAAAATTCACGATGAGCATACATGGGTGAATGGTGGCTTCTTTGTCTGCCAGCCTGACGTGTTTGATTATATCCCAGAAGTCTCGCACGAGCGCCCAGAAGGCTACATGTGGGAGCAAGAGCCTATGACTGCCATCGCAAGTGCAGGCCAGATCATGGCCTTCAAGCATCGTGGCTTCTGGCAATGCATGGATACGCTTCGCGAAAAACTCTATCTCAATCAACTCTGGGACAACGGAAAGGCTCCATGGAAATGCTGGAATTAAAATCATTCTACCAAGGCAAGCGTGTCTTCTTGACAGGCCACACTGGCTTCAAGGGCGCGTGGGCAGTACTCATGCTACGTGAGCTGGGCGCAGAAGTATGTGCCTATAGTCTCGCGCCAGATAACACGCGTGGTAATCTCTTTATCGAGGCTCGTATAGATGAGCTCATTGAGAGTCACATCGGGGATTTGAGCGAGCTTGCGCGCATGCAGCAGATCATGCAGGACTTTCAGCCTGATATTGTGCTGCATCTTGCGGCTCAGGCTATTGTTCTTACCTCCTACGAAGAGCCTGTGAGCAACTTTGCGGCGAATGCGCAAGGCACGGTACATCTCCTAGAGAGCGTGCGTCACTGTCCTAGCTGCCGTGCTGTCGTCTGCATTACGACGGATAAATGCTATGAAAACAAGGAATGGCACTGGCCCTATCGTGAGGATGATCAGCTAGGAGGCAAAGATCCCTACTCGGCCTCCAAGGCGATGGCGGAAATTGCCATTGCCTCCTATCGTCGTAGTTTCTTTGAGCCTAGTGGGGTAGCCTGCGCGTCCGCTCGTGCAGGTAATGTCATCGGTGGTGGTGACTACGCCGCATGGCGTATCATGCCCGATATTGCAGAATCCCTGCACAAGCAGGAGCAAATCGTGCTGCGCAATCCCCTCTCTATACGACCATGGCAGCATGTCATGGATGCCATCTATGGCTATCTTGTTCTCGCGATGAAGGCTTATCAGCAGCCTGAGTGCTATGCTAAGGCGTACAACTTTGCACCCTTTAAGAGTGCTCAGACCTATACCGTGCAGGCAGTAACGGAGATCTATCTCGATGCTCTCGCGCTCTCGCGTGATCATTATCGTATCGAGGCGCGCCCTGATTACAAGCCCGAGTCGACGCTTTTGCAGCTCGATGCAAGCTTGGCATTAGCCGAGCTCGGATGGCAGGCGCAGCTCAGTGTTCCTGAGGCGATTGAGCTGACGGCTACGTGGTTTGATTCTGTGCTTAGTCAGAATGTGGATGCTCTGACGCTTACTCAGAAGCAAGTGCGTGACTTTTTCGCACGTCTGTAGTTTTGATGACTGGATTACTTAACAGGGTGCAAGATTTTCGCAAGACGCGCGTCTTCAAATTCCTGCTTGTGGGGGGGCTCAATACGCTATTGGGCTATCTCCTCTCTGTGGGCGTTCATGCACTCCTTGAGGCGCAGATACATATTGTGTTGATAGGAATTATCAATGCCGTTTTATGTATCAATCTTTCCTTCATCACCAACCGAGTATGGGTATTTGAGAGTGTGGCACCATGGCTGCCTGAGTACCTGCGTATTTATGCTGTAAATGCCCTCGCGATGCTTGCCAATGTCGTCTTGATATGGCTTGCGGTTGATGTAGCTGATATGCCTTTCTGGCTCGCGCAGGGGATGATCACGACTATTCTCACCATTTATATGTACTTTGCTCATACACATTTCACCTTTAAATAAGCATGGAACTCATACAGCTCTTAAAACAGTATTACTTCTCGATCAACCCAGTTTATCGCAGGTCTTTCTGGATCATTTTTATCTTCGGGAATTTACTTTACTTATTCACGAGCATTAATCATCTTGTGGGCTATCATTCCTATAGCTTTAATGATAGTCTAAGATACCCTCTCTATCTTGCTGGAAGGTACAGTCATCACTGGTTTAGCTTTCCTTTGCTCAATCAATGGTCACCACTGCTGTTTATGGCGTGGTATATATTCCATTTGTCCCTTGCTGCTGTTTTGATTGCTCGATTATGGAGGCTACCGCATAGTACTGTTCTCTATACTCTATTTGGGGGCATCTTGCTTAGTGCTCCACACGTATTTACGTGGGTTTATTATGGAGCGCAAGCGGGGACGGGTGTCATTGGCTTTTATGCTCTAGCGTTGACCCTTGCGCAGTGTTCGTCGCGCTGGTTGTGGCTTGTGTCCGCGGGGCTTATCTGGGTAGCGTTGGGTGCTTATCAAGCCTCCTTTTCTACATTTATCATTATTGCATTGGGGATGCTGATTTATGACATTTTAGAGCAGAAACCAGTGAGGGAGTTGTCTCAGAAGTATCTGCGTTTAATTGGTATTACTATGGTAGCAGTTATAGCCTATCTACCTGCTTATGTAGCCTTAAAGCTTTATTTCAATTTTCCGGAGAACTATATGACGGAAACGCGCTCTTTGATGGATCTGATCGCGTATGTGCCTTCGGCGTTGATTAATTCTTTTACAATTTACTTTAAAGATTATGAATATGCTCTTTATGGCTATAAGTGGGTGAGTTGGCTTATGCTCTTGGGCGGTGTTTTGGTGCTTTTCTTTAGGTGTTTGAAAATGCGCAGTTTGAAGGTGACGGGGCTTATATTTGCTTTACTCTTTGTTTTGATTTGTTCTGCAAACTGGGTAGATTTTATTGCGAGTAATGAGGCTGAAGTGCAATTTCACGCGAGAATTCTTTTCTATGGTTATGTCTTTGTCATTTTGTTTTTTGTTTCACTACTCATAAAATCGAGGTCCTCACTTGTGAGCAATCTCTCTGTTGTGTTGTGCATTATGTTCATCTATATATCAAGCACCAATACTCTAGTAGCTCAGAGGAATTGGAAACTTGAGTTTGACCGCTCGACAAATAGAACAATACGCTTGATCGCGCGCATTGAAGCATTGCCCAATTTTAATCCTCAAAAAGTGTATGATTTATGTATGTTAGGTGAGGCAAATTCCTATCGCTCTGACATGGTCGCAAAATGTACCAATCTACCACGGTCTACATTCTCACCTTCATTTACCATTTCTCAGGCCAGTGGAGTTCCCCCTTCGCTTTATTTGAAGCATATCGATAGCGATCTCAAGCTGAATGAAAAATTTACTTCCGCCACATATAAGCCTCATTTTATACGAGATGCTGCTGCGGCGCAGCTGAATTTGCCCCAACTGCAGGAGATGCGCCCTTGGCCTGACAAGAACTCAGTAAAGATTATAGAAGACTACATCGTCATCGCATGGGATCAGAAATACATTGATAGGCTCATTAAATGGGCTGAGAGTGCTATTAGTGAGACAACGATGAGTGCTCAGTCAGAAGACCAACGGCCAGTGCTTCGAGATAAATCTGATTAATTCGTACTCTATCTCCTCTGCTATCAAGATGAGTCTTGATAGCGTATGATGGAGAGTGATAGGGTATTTTGCATAGGAAGCAGAGGGGAATGGTTGATTTCTCCTCTGCTTTATTCCTGTTCAGGGATGAGGAGATGCTGTCAGTATGGGAATGAGCTTGACCTTTTTTATATTCCATGATAGTATGCGTGCTTTCATCACTCTGTAGTCTCATGTTAGATCTTATCAGTGCCTTTTTTGGCAGTCCGGGCTTTATTTTCTTCGCTGGCATTCTCTTGCTAGGCGCGTTTTTTTGGTATCTCTCCTCAGAGAGCAATCGTATCATGCGTATTGCTGGGTCGGCATTCATTCTCGGATTGGCGACTTTTTCCATTGTGTCGTTGCTGAACAATGGGGTCAAGTACGGTATCGATATCAGCGGTGGTGCCGAGCTCACGCTCGAGGTGCAGCCCAAGATTGATGAGCTCTCAGGCGATGTTGTCCCTCCGACTGCGGCTGACATGGAGCAGGCGGTCGCCATTCTCAATGAGCGTCTGAATGCGACGGGTACGAGTGAAGTACAGATCATCTATAGCGACAACAAGATTCTCATCCAGATCCCTCAGCTCGATCGCGATGCTGAGAAGAATAAGGAAAAGCTCGACGCAATGGTGCGCATGCTCACCAAGCTCGTGCGTCTCGACCTACTCGCCGTGCACCCCAATAGCAGCGAGATTGTGAGCAGCCCTGAGGTGTTGGAGCTCATCGATACCTATGAGAAGAACAAGAAAAGCTATCTTGAAAAGGTAGCCGCCGATCCAGAGGCCTCTATACGCCTGCGTGCTCCTCTGCCTCCCATCCTCCCCATGAGTATGAATCTCACGGAGTACAGACTCCTTGAGTACCCCCAGCTCGACCAAGACACCAATGAGCCTCTGCTCGACAAGCAGGGTAATCAGGTCGTCCATTATCTCGTCGTGCAAAAGCCCTTCGCGGCTCAGCAAAAGGAGATGAATGTCACGGGTAAAGATGTGGTCGCCGCACGTCCCAGTGGTCAGCAGCGCGGCGTGGTCGATGTGGTGCTCAGTGATGAGGGTGCCCGCAAGATTAATAAGCTCACCTCCACGATGCGCAAGGGTGTGGATCAGCTCGCCGTCGTGCTCGA
Organism: uncultured Akkermansia sp.; assembly: GCA_964371905.1. GTDB lineage: Bacteria > Verrucomicrobiota > Verrucomicrobiia > Verrucomicrobiales > Akkermansiaceae > Akkermansia. Next base: position 16,835 of record CAYJOV010000016.1, read on the forward strand.
TGACAAGGTGAAGAGTGCGCCTAGTGTGAATGACACGCTGGGCAAGCAGTTCATCATTCAGGGTCTCAATGCCCCTGGTGAGGCTGAGGATATCTGCAAGGCTCTCGCCAACCCTCTCTCCAATGACCTCGTGGTCGAGGGCCGCAAGGATGTCAGCGCGCAGCTCGGTAAGAGCGCGCTGGATCAGGGGCAATTCGCCGGTCTGATTGGCGTGATCGCTATTTTTGGATTCTGCTTCTGGTACTACCGCATGGCGGGTATGGTCGCGATGATCGGTCTCACGATCAATGCGCTCATCCTGCTGGGTCTCATGAGTCTCTTTGGCTTTGTCCTCACGCTTCCCGGTATCGCTGGTATCGTGCTGACGATGGGGGTCGCGGTGGATGCGAATGTGCTGATCTATGAGCGTATGCGTGAGGAGCGTGCGCAGGGCAAGGAGTTTCTTGTCGCCTTGCGCAATGCCTACTCGAAGGCCTTTTCTGCGATTTTCGACTCCAATGTGACCTCGCTGCTCACGGCGGTGATTCTCTTCTGGCTCGCTAGCGGCTCGATCAAGGGCTTTGCGGTGACGACGTCCGTAGGTATCATCACCTCGCTGATCGGTGCCATTGTTGTGACGCGTGTGCTCTTCTACTGGTCGGAGCATCTGGGTCTGATCAAGGAGATGAAGTTCTCCCGTGCCCCCTTTGAGGGCAAGCGCTTCGACTTCTTGAAGTGGCGCAAGGTCGCGGGCATTTGCTCGGGCGTCTTCATCCTCGGTGCGATGGTCTACACCTTCGCGGTGCGTCAGGACAAGGCTCTCGGTATTGACTTCACGGGTGGTAGCTCGATCACCTACGCAATTCCTGCAGATAGCAAGCTCGACTACGATGAGGTGGACAAGTATGTCAACTCGATGAAGCTCTCCAAGAAGCCTACGGTGCAGGAGTTCGGCAGTGGTGATGATCGCAGCATCAAGATTCGCTGCGCGACACCAGAAGAAGCGACTCTCATCGATGAGCAGCTGCGTCGAGATGTCAAGGGCATGGCAGAGATCTCTGTCCCCTCGGTAGACAATGTGAGCTCGTCGCTGGGTGCGACTTTCTTCCAGACGGCCTTGTTCGCGATTGCTGCGGGCTTGGTGGGGATCACGATCTATCTGGCCGTGCGCTTCGAGTGGTCCTTCTCCATGGGTGCCTTGGTGGCTATTGGGCATGACTTGCTCTTCATCATGGGTCTTGTCATCATACTGGGCACGGAGCTTAGCATCATCCACATCGGTGCTTTCTTGACGGTGGCGGGCTACTCGATCAATGACACGATTGTTATTTATGACCGCATTCGTGAGGCGATCCGCCTCGCCGAGCCTCATGAGAAGCTCTCGGATATCATGAACAAGGCGATCAATGACACGCTGCCTCGTACGACGCTGACGAGTCTCTCGACGATTGCGGTGCTGGTGGCTCTGCTCATCTTCGGCGGTCCGGCGATGTTCGACTTCTCCTTGACGATGCTTTTCGGCGTGATCTTTGGTACCTATTCCTCGGTGTTCATCGCGGCTCCTGTGGTGCTACTCTTTGCTCGCAAGCACGACCTCAAGCAAGAGGTGCTCAAGGCTGACCAGCTGGTCAACGGTGAGCAGCAAGAGAGTGAAAATCCTGCCTAAAGCTTTAATATACTTTCAATATCAGCTGGTGTCTCTCGATGTGATTGAGTGGACACCAGTTTTTCTTTTCCTGTGATGCGTTTTATGAGATCTGTGCTGCGCTTTCGCCTTGCCTTTTTCCTCTGCTGCTGTGTCTTTATGGCGGCTGTGCTAGGAGCCTTCTACTGCGGCGATGAGTTGCTGCGCCCTGAGCTGACGCTGGAGAGGGCGCGCGAGCTGAGGTATTTGATATTTTTCCACTTCGGTCTATCTCTTGCCTCCTTGCTGGGGGCTGGTGCGGTAGTCTACCTGCATTTGCGTGATACGGCGTATAGCTATCTGATCGTGAGCTATTCCGAGAAGGCTCTTGGGATTGCCCCCCCAGGGGTGGAGCTGCCCTCGCATCGTTGTTTTTATAGCTCTCTGAGCACGCTGCGTCAGCGGGAGCTACCGCCTGCTGATAGGCCTATTCTGGTCTTTCCCATGATGATGCAGAGTGGCTACACGAGCAGTGAGCGCTTGGAGCGTGAGATTCGCGAGGCTTACACGGCGCAGAGGATGGATGCGAGTCGTCTCGAGCTCATCATGCAGCCTGTGCTCGGGGCGTCGCCTTGGCTGGCGCGTCTCATCGCTGATGAGATACGTGCGAGTCTTCGCGATGGCGATGCTATTCTCGTGGTGGCGCATGACACGGCTCCGAGTCTGAGCTCCGCGCCTGAGCCTGAGCTGCTCTGTCAGCGCCTGCGCAAGTATTTTGCGAATCATGAGGTGGTGCTGACGCGCTTCGAGGAGCATGAGCAGGGGACGAGTGCGCCACTGGCTACGATGGACGCTCAGCGTGTACACATCCTGCCCTTTCTGATGTCTGAGGGATACCATACGCAGCATGATTTACCCACGCAGGCGCAGGCTGATGCCTATGGGATGCAGCTGCTCTTTCACCCCGTGGTGGGGGATCTCATGCGTAGGCGTGACTAGCCGCTAAAAAAAAGAGCTCCTCTAGGGAGCTCTCTTTGTGTATGTGGGGGGATGGTTGTGCTTATTCTTCTACCTCGAGGGCTTCTTGAGCGAGCTGCTTGCAGGCGCGTAGGTCGAGCTTGCCGGTGGGGAGCACGGGGATGGACTCGACGGGTACGATGTACTTGGGTGTCCAGAGGTTGGGGATGTGCTCTTTGATGAGGTACTGGCGTATCTCGAGGAGGTTTTGCTTCTCCTTGACTTGATGGATATGCTGAGGCAGTGTGGAGAGCAGCACGAGGGCTTCTCCCTTTTGCTGGTCGCTGACTCCTGTGACGGCGATTTGGAGTTCGGGGATGTTGGGGTCGAGCTCAAGTGCACGTACGACGAGCTGCTCAACACCTTCATGAGGTACCATCTCGCCGCCTACCTTGGAGAAGCGCGAGAGACGACCCGAGAGGCTGAGAAAGCCATGGAGATCCATCTGGGCGATGTCGCCTGTCTTGAACCATTTGCCGTCGAAGATTTCTTCATGCATCTCGGGCTTGCCGAGGTAGCCCGTGAAGAGATTGGGACCGCGTAGCCAGAGCATGCCGCGCTCCGTGAGGGGGATCTCTTTGCTGTCATCGTCCAAGTCTGTAATACGTATGGCCACACCTGGGAAGACAGCACCCACGCTGCCGGGGATTTGATTCGGACGGGTGAACTCGTTCACCTTGCTAGCGGGGAGTGTAGGAAGGTTGATGGAGCAGACGGGCGATGCCTCCGTCATGCCGTATCCTTCGAGGATTTGGACGTTGCATTTCTCGAGGAACTCGATGCGCAGGTCTTCTTGCAGCTTCTCTGCGCCGACGGCGAAGTAGTTGAGACTCTTATAGGTGTCCGCATTGGCGCGACGGAGCATGGCGCGTGCAAAGGTAGGGGTGGAGCAGGCGAGTGTGAGCTTGTATTTCACAATGAGCTCGTTGAGCTTCTTGGCGTCCGTAGGGCTCGGGTAGGTGCAGATGGGAAGCCCTGCGAGCAGGGGCATCATCATGGTGACGGTGAATCCAAAGCTGTGGAAGACGGGAAGGCTGGCAAGGATGCGGTCTTCGCGTCCCAGATCGATCGTGCTCAAGCATTGTGAGACATTGGCGAGTATCATCTGGTGTGTGAGTGCCACGCCCTTGGGCTCGCCCGAGGAGCCACTCGTAAAGAGGAGTACGGCTGTCTCTTGCGCGCTACGTGCGTCTGTCTCATAGTTGCGGCAGATGAGGGCGGTGGGCATGACCTTAGCCTTCATGATGGAGGTGAGAAGGGCGACTTTGCCTATTTCTTTGAGCAATTCTTCGATGTAAATGAGCTCACTGCGATCTGGCCAAGGGAAGTCGGGGAGCTTCTCCACGAAGCGTCCTGCACTGATGAAGCACTTCAGCGCGGCTTGCTCCTTGATGCTCTCAAAGGCAGCATGCGAGGAGGCGTAGTTGATGAGTACGGGGGTGACTCCTGCGAGGAGACAGGCAAGGGTGGCGATAATAGCACCAGGCCCCGGCGGGAGCAGGATGCCGACGCGCTTGTTTTTCTCTTTATCGAGTGTCTTGGCGACTGCCATGGCGACGCCGAGAAGCTTGATGTAGGATGCTTTGCCGTCAGAGAGTCCGTCGATGACTTCGACTTTGGGATTCTCTTTGAGGGCGCGTACGAGCATGGTGGTGAGCGAGGCTTGGAGGATGGGCTGGCGCTCCATGATGTCGACACCGCAGTTCATCCATGCGGAGAGCATGCGCTCGCCTGCGCGGGGGCCTGGGCTGAGCTGGGGGAGGATGCTGAGGTATTCCTGCGAGCTGCTCGTTGCCTCATTGCGCACCATTTTGACCACGCTAGGCTGGTAGTGCGTGTTGAATACTGGGACGGGGGAAAAGTGAAGTCCCCCTAGTAGTTTGAGGATAAAAGCAGGGATGTCGAAGAGGCGGCCAGAGACGTGCGCGAGATTCCCAGGGAGGAAGAGGACGTGTTTATCCTCGTTGAAGCATTGCAACAGGCTGCTGCGTAGCTTGGCTGGCTGTCCCTTGCGAAAATCGTGATGGATGCGATCCAGCTTGCTTTTGGCGATCCATGATTGGAGCTCATCGCTGAGTGCAAAGTCGGGGTCCGAGAGGATGACGAGGTGTCCGTCAAGCAAATGAATAAGCTTCTTGAGGGACTCAAGGCTCAGTCTATTGGGGACAAAGAGGGAGGGCTTGCGTGGGATGTTGTTCTCTCCCTTGATGGTGAGGCGAGGCATGATAGAATACAGTGTTGCGGTGGCAGTTGTCTGACGTGCTATTCTAGCACAAGTGGCGCGGCTCTGCCAGTTCAAAAATCACCCCTGATGCGTGTGACGTATCAGGGGTGTGGTGTGTATTTTGCTAAATGAGTCGATTAGAACTTGTAAGTGAGCGAGATACCGCCTACTACAGCAAAGTTTCTGAAGGGCACGTAGGAGCCATCACCTGTTGCTGCTGCAAAGCTAGAGTGCTTGTTGGCGCGAATCGCGCCCTTGCCCACCCAGTGGAAGCCCACGGAGGGGGTCAGGATGAGATCCTTGTCCTCAGTGATGAACCAAGGGGTGGAGAGTTGAATCCACCATGCTTGGCTGCCGTTGGCGCATGCACCGTGGTAGTCTTGGAAGTAGTCGCCCGTCGCGGACATGTTGAAGGAGAGCAGACCTGCGACTGTCACATCATCGGCACTACCGATGAGAGGAGCCTTGAAGGTGACGGATGGCTCAAACCACCAGCCCTGAACACCTTGAACGCTGTAGCGTACGGGGACGGAGATCTCCATCCACTTGAAGGGAGTGTAGGTGGGCTTGACGAAGAATTCGCTCACCGAGGAAGCACTCTTACCAGCGAAGTGCTTGGCCATCACGCCGAGGAGACCGCCGTGGGCGTAGTCAAAGCCAGCACCAAAGCTGAAGGTCTCATCAAAGGTGTAGCGGAGCTCAGCCGCAACGACGAATTCATTCTCAATGTTGTGCTTGGGCATGGGCTGCCCAGCAAGCTGACCCATATGAGGACCGAACGTGGCACCACCAAAGAGGGTGTGGCCTGACATGATGTACTTGTAGGCTACTGTGCCATGCACGCTCCAGTTGGTATTCGTGTCGAGATCGAGCTTAAGAGCTACAAAGCCTGCGCCTTCACCCATGGCACCTTTGCGGGTGGGGACGTAGCCGCGACCTGTGTAGGCCGTGGAGACTCCTGTGGAGAGTGAGCCTGAGAGCATGCACTCCTCGGGCATGGTGAGGGGGGCAGGTGTCGTTGCAGGTGCAGCGGGTGTAGGAATGGTTTCGCTGATTTTCGCAGACGCGCTCATCGTGGCGAGTGCTGCGAGAAGGATGATCGTTTTCTTCATATGTATTGGGCTATAGATTATAGATAGAGGTCAGTATAGATCACTACACTGTTGGAAATCTTATTCTAACGAGATTATTTTGAGCTGTCAACCTCAAAGAAGGGGGAGGGATGCAAAATTTCTCGCTTCTGCACTACAATTTATTCCCTATTAACCTCTAAAATTTAAAACGCTCCCTTCACTTTTTAGTGAAGGGAGCGTGATTTTTGCTAAAATAAGTCGCTTATTAGAGGATGGTTACAGCGAGGTTGAGGCCTGCTGTCACGATGGAGACCATGCTCATGAGCTTGATGAGAATGTTGAGCGAAGGACCAGATGTGTCCTTGAATGGGTCACCAACGGTGTCACCGACGACGGAAGCGTCGTGCTCAGGTGTGTGCTTGCCGCAGAAGGAAGCGTCACCTGTCTCAATGTACTTCTTCGCATTGTCCCATGCGCCACCTGCATTGGCCATGAAGACCGCAAGGACGAAGCCACCAGCGAGACCGCCAGCGAGGAGACCGAAGACACCGGGAACGCCCATGAGAACACCCGTGAGGATGGGGACGATCACAGCGATGAGGGAGGGCACGATCATCTCGCGCTGAGCTCCAGAGGTGGAGATGCTCACGCAGCGAGCGTAGTCAGCCTTCTTGGTACCAGCGAGTACTTCCTTGTCGGAGAGCTGGCTGCGTACTTCCTCGACCATGCTCTTAGCAGCACGACCAACGGCGTTCATGGTGAGACCGCAGAAGAGGAAGGAGAGCATAGCACCGATGAAGATACCGAGGAGGACCTTGGGATTCATCAGGGAGACGTCAAAGAAGGTCATGAACTCAGCGATGCCCATGTTGGCGATCGTCTCAGCCTTGACTACCGTGTCGCTAAAGATGCTCATCTTGAACTCACCGAGGGTGAGAGCCGCAATCTTGAGCTCCTCAATGTAGGAGGCAAGAAGGGCGAGAGCGGTGAGGGCGGCGGAGCCGATGGCAAAGCCCTTACCAGTCGCAGCTGTGGTGTTACCCAGTGCGTCGAGAGCGTCGGTGCGGGAGCGTACTTCGGGGCCGAGGTTGCTCATTTCTGCGTTGCCACCTGCGTTGTCCGAGATAGGACCGTAGGCGTCAGTCGCGAGGGTGAGACCCAGCGTGGAGAGCATACCGACAGCGGCGATACCGATGCCGTAGAGACCGATGGACATGTTCTCAGGAGCGAATGTCCATGAACCAGCGGCACTGAGGTAGGCGCCAATCGTGCCCATGACGATGAAGAGTACAGGCCAGCAGGTGGAGACCATGCCCACACCAATACCGGAGATGATGACGGTAGCAGGACCTGTGGTCGCATTCTCAGCGATGAATTTCACAGGCTTGTAGTCGAAGGATGTGTAGTACTCGGTGACCTTGCCGATAGCGATACCGACGATGAGACCGATGACGATGGAGCCCCAGAGGCCAATCCAGTTCTCAATGCCGAGAACGTAGAGAACGCCGAAGGAGACGACAGCGATGAGGACGCTGGAGATGTTGATGCCGAAGTTCAGCGAGCTCATGAGCTGAGCCTGCGTGGCACCGGGCTTGGTGCGGACGAGGTAGACACCGATGATGGAAAGCACAGCACCGACGGCACCGATGATCATGGGAGCCATGACGGCCTTGAGAGCGGCGTCGTAGCTAACAGCTGCGAAGGCAGCGGCACCGAGGGCGGCAGAAGCGAGAATAGAACCAGCATAGGATTCGTAAAGGTCAGCACCCATACCAGCGACGTCACCGACGTTGTCACCGACGTTGTCAGCGATGGTTGCAGGGTTACGAGGATCATCTTCGTTGAAGTGGAACTCAGTCTTGCCAACGAGGTCAGCACCTACGTCAGCAGCCTTGGTGTAGATACCACCACCGACACGTGCGAAGAGAGCTTGCAAGGAAGCACCCATGCCGAAGGTCAGCATGATGGCTGTCATGTGCACGAGCTTCTGAGCACCTGTGTAGGCGTCAAGGATGGAGGTATGCTCAAGGATGAGATACCATGCCGAGATGTCAAGGAGACCAAAGCCAACAACCGTAAGACCAAGAACAGCACCCGAGCGGAATGCGAGCTTGAGACCCTGATTGAGACCGTCCTTTTCGTCACGGCAGGCCTGAGTGACACGACCCGAGGCATAGGTAGCCGTCTTCATGCCGATAAAGCCAGCAAGACCGGAGAAAAGACCACCGGTGATGAAGGCGACAGGCACGATGTCGTTTTGCATGTCAAAATAAGCCATCACACCAAAGATGGCTGCGATGATGACGAAGAAGACAGCAACTACTTTGTATTGCTGCTTGAGGTAGGCCATTGCGCCTTCACGCACGTAGCCTGCGATCTCCTTCATACGATCGTTACCTTCATCTGCTGCTTTCATTTCCTTGTAGAAAATGACGGCAAAGACTAAGGCGACGATGGAGGCGATAGGTACGATCCAGAATAGTATTTTCGGGTCCATTTTGTCGATTAGTTTTTAATAATTGATGGGGGTTCTCGCTTTTGAAAAAAGCACCGACTTATAACATGATCACGGCTTTTTGGCAATACAAATTTGATTAGATTAAGATAAAAATACCCATTATATCAAGATTGTTTTAATCAATCAAGAGGAGTGTGTGTGATGACATGAATTCTACAAACTAGTTGAAGATGATGTAGATAGATAGTGCGAAAAGCAAAATTGCAAAGAAGGTGTCAATAGTGGGCTCATGGCGTTTGTAAAATGTTCGCAGGGGAGACCACTGAAAGAGGCGACTCCAGAGTACCCAGCCGAGGCTATTGACGATACCTATCGTGAGGATGAAGGCGACGCTGTACCAAGGCAGGCTGGTGGCGTATTGCTCCATGCCGTAGATGCCTATGCTGGCGATGAAGAGGACGAACTTGGCATTGAGGAGGTTACAGACGAAGCCTTGGGTGAAGAGCTGGAGAATGGGGAGGTCTTTTTCCTGCGTGGACGTTTCTGAGAGGACAGATAGGTCGGTCATGTTTTTCTTCGCATCGAGCGCGGAGCGCAGGATCTTGTAGGCGAGATACATCAGCCAGAGCGAGGCGGCAAGGATGATGTAGAAGCTCCAGCTCTGGGTCACGAGCCATGTGCCCCAGAGACAGAAGAGGGTGGTGTGGATGAGCCCTCCCGCACCAATGCCAAAGCCGAGCCATGCCCCTGCACGCCAGCCTCGGTGGAGGGCGGCGCGGACGACGAGGATGAAGTCAGGCCCTGGGCTGAGCTGGGAGATAAAGAGGAGACCGGCGCAGCCGGCGAGGTAGACGATAGCTTCGTATAGGGGCATGAATGCTAGGTGGTTTGAATGAAAGAGCCTGAAATCAGCAAGGATTTCAGGCTCGCTGGGGATAAGAGAGGATGATTAGAGTGCGGCGCGTAGGATCTCTACTGTCTTTTCTGGCGTGACGGAGCCACGCTCACCGAGCTGATGCCAGCCGCGTGTGCGGAAGCGATCGGCGATGAGCTCAAAATTCTCCTCTCCTATTTCATAATCCGACAGACGCGTCTTGACGCCTAGCCCCTCGTAGAAGCTGCGCAGCGCGTCTATCGTCGCATCAATCCTCTGCTCGGTGCTCCCCTCGGTGATGCCCCAGAGACGCTCGCCGTATTGGAGGATCTTGTCTTGCTTTTCCTCACGCAGCACCGAGATGAGCGCGGGGCCGACGATGGCGAGCGTGACACCGTGGTCGAGGCCGTAGAGGGCGGTGAGCTCATGGCCTATCATGTGGGTGGCCCAGTCTTGGGGGACTCCCATGCCGATGATGCCATTGAGGGCAAAGGTGGCGCTGTACATGAAGTTCGCCATCGTGTCGTAGTCGTCCTCTTGCAGGACGCGAGGGGCGATCTCTTGGAGGGTGTGGAGGATGCCCTCGGCAAAGCGGTCTTGGAGGCGGCTCTCACTCGGGTAGGTGAGGTACTGCTCGATGGTGTGGCAGTAGGTGTCAATGACACCATTGACGCGCTGGCGCGCAGGCAGGCTGTAGCAGACCTCGGGGTCGAGGATGGAAAAGACGGGGTAGTTGACAGGATTGAGGAAGGCGAGCTTCTCGTCGGTGGAGGCGCGTGAGATGACCGCCCCGCAATTCATCTCCGAGCCGGTCGCGGGCAGCGTGAGCACGGTGGCGACGGGCAGCGAGGGCACTCCGGCATAGAGCTTGCTATCCACGAGGAAGTCCCATGGCTCGGGGGTCTTGTCGTAGTTGACGGCTGTCGCGATGAATTTTGTCCCATCGATGACGGAGCCGCCGCCGACGGCGAGGAGGTAGTCTACACCCTCGGCGCGCGCGATCTCAACGGCCTTCATGAGTGTGTCGTACTGGGGGTTGGCCTCGATGCCGGAGAACTCGATGATGTCGTAGCCCTGCAAGGCGGTCTTGACTTGATCGTAGACGCCGTTTGCCTTGATGCTACCGCCGCCGTAGGTCATGAGTATCTTCTGGCTCTTGTTTAGTTCTTGGCTGAGTTGGGAGATGCTGCCTTGGCCAAAGATGAGCTTGGTGGGGTTTTTGAAAGAGAATGAATTCATGCTAAGCTATTCTATATGATGAAAAAGGAGGGCTTGTCAATAAGCCTGCGTTAACGGTAGCACAGCTCCCTAGGCTAGGCAAGAATTATTATTTCGAGCTTCGTTCTCGTGGATCTTGTTGATTTTGCTTGACCGCAGCTGCGTATTCTGGCACTATGCCTCTGTCATCGAGTCCTTCGGATCAATGGCTGAAAAACCCCGCCAGGACCGAGAGGTAGCAACGGTATTCAGACCCTTGTTGTCGAAGGTGCTCGGTGATTTTTTTTCTTTTCGCCCTATCTTTTCCCCTTATTATGAGAAGACCCCTCTCTGTCAATATCTTGATACATTTGTTGCGCATTGCTGTAGGTGCTCTTTTCCTCTACACGGGCATTGGCAAGGTGACCGATATTGTCGGGACGGCGCAGACGATTACGCAGGCTGATTTTCTCCCTATCTTTTTCTCGACTCCTCTTGCCTATCTCGGGGTGGCCATGGAGATCGTGCTGGGCTTTTGTTTGCTCTTTAAGCGTCACTACCCAGCTGCGACGCTCTGGGCGAATCTGCTCTGCTCGGTGTTCTTGTTCATGTTTGTCCAAGCATGGATTCGCGGCTTGGATATGACCTGTAATTGCCTCGTGATGAATAAAAGTGCTCAGGAGTATCCTCTTGAGGTGAGCCTGCGCCTGATCTTGCTGGGCGCAACACTTTGCCTGACTTGGGATGCTGCCAATCCCACTCCGAGCTCAAAGCGTAAGCGCAAGCTGGATTTCTCCAAGGCCTAAACCCTAGTAGCTGTGAGCACAGTTCTGCTTTGTTATCTAGCTAAAACCACTATATCTGGTATATGTTTTTTGAAAGCTATATAAAATATAGTTTTGAGTAAAATTTGATCTTGCCAGAAATCACTATTTTTGCTAGCATAGCGTCAACAGAAAGAAATAAGCCATGAATTTTACCCTCGCAAAACAAGTCCTTCTCGATGGACTGAACAAAGTAGCCGGCGTCGTCTCCATGCGCCCCAGTATGCCCATCCTCACCAATGTACTCCTCGAAGCCCACGAGGGAGAGCTGCGCATGACGACGACGAATACCGAATTATCTATCCAGACCAAGGTGCCCTGCATGATCAATGAGCCAGGCGCCATCACGCTGCCTGCCAAAAAGCTCCAGAGCATCATCCGCGAGATGCGTGATGGGGAGGTGAGTATCACTGTGGCGGGGCGTGTCGCGACGATTCGCTGCAATCGCGCGCAGTTCAAGCTGCATGGTCTGCCAGCTGATGAGTTCCCCGGTGTTCCTACCTTTAAGGAGGCACGTCAGTTCAGCGTCCCCCAAGCTATGCTCAGCAGGGGGATCAAGTACACGGAGTTTGCGATTTCCAATGACGGCACTCGCTACGTGCTCAATGGTGTCTATACCACCTTTGAGGACGGCAAGCTCACCATGGTGGCTACCGATGGGCGTCGTCTCGCGCTTTTTGAGAATGCGCTGGAGTTCCCCGCAGAGCAGAAGGTCTCTATTGATATTCCCAGCCGCGCTGTGAGCGAGGTGAATCGCCTGCTCGGCGATGCCGGAGATGTGCTCATCAGCGTGACGAGCAATCAAGCCTCCTTTGACCTGAGCGATACGGTGCTCTACACCAAGCTCATTGATGGGAACTATCCGAATTACCGTCAGGTCATCCCCGCCCGCTACAATGAGCGCGTCGCGATGTCTGCTCAGGATCTCAATGAGATCGTGCGCCGCGTCTCGCTCCTCTCCGCTGAGAAGACCAACACGGTGCGCTTCCGCTTTAGCCAGGACAATATGGAGGTGCAGTCGAGTGCCTCTGAGCTCGGTGAGGCGAATGAAGAGATGCCTATCAGCTATGCGGGGCGTGATATTGCCATCACTTTCAATGCGGAATTCGTCCTTGCTCCTCTCAAGGCCATAGGTGACAAGGAGGTGCATATTGATCTCATCGACTCCTCCAGCCCCGGCGTGATGCGTGTAGGCGATGAATTCCTCTATGTGCTGATGCCTATGCATTCATAGAGCTCAATAGCTATTGATCATCAATCTTTATATAATTCACCCTCTGGTTCATATGTGATCAGGGGGTGCTTTGTTTTGATGGGGGTGAGTGGTACTAAGGTAGAGGATGACACTATTGCGTACTAATATTTATTATTGTGCTATCTTTTTTGCTTGATATGATGAGTTTCTAGTGTTTAATATGTCACCAAGTAATACAAATACCTCCATTCTATGAAGTCTTATATCACTATAGTACTGTTCTTCTCCATGCTCTGCTCTGTCTCGGCGATGACGACAGCTGACTTTTATCTATCCCTAAACGAAAAGATCGAGAGAAAGAAGCCAGTAGCCGTCAAGAAAGTCGCTCCCAAGAAGAAAGCCGTAGCTAAGAAGAAAGTCAAAGTCGTCCCTAAGAAAAAGACGGCTAAGCAGACAACGAAGAAAAGCTCCCCAAAGAAGTCTACCAAACGCGTCACAACCAGTCCCGATTATAGGGTGAATCTAAACCTATGGAATAATAAGACGAAACAAATCATAGCCAAAGGTAGACGCAGTCTCATCGTCAATACCAAAACTCAACGCGCGCAGCTCTACGCTGGCAAAAGCCTCGTCATGAGCTTCCCCGTCTCGACGGGCAAGAGAGGGAAGAGTACACCCAAGGGCACCTTCTCCATCTCGGAGAAGGTCATCGATAAGCGCTCCAATCGCTATGGCACTCGTGATAAGAGAGGCCGATTCATCGGTGCCAAGATGCCCTACTGGATGCGCTTCAATGGTGCTATAGGCATCCATCAAGGCAAGGTTTATCAATACCCCGCCTCCAATGGCTGCGTGCGCGTCCCCGCTGTTGTCGCCTCGGTGCTTTATCGCAATATGGGCAGGGGCTCTATCGTGCGTGTGATCTAATGGGGGCTTCTAAATTCTCGTCATTCTAAATAAGAAAATTCAAAAAATCGCTTCACAAGGCAGCTTTTGAGTGCTTTTAGGCTGGATTTTCCCGTCGCTTCTCCCCCACGAGGTGTCGTGGGGGCTCTGGTCTCAAATTGACGTGCAATTTGTCCGAGTCTTTGGCACTCCGTCAGAATCGTATCATGACCACAGTCGCTTCATACCAAGGCAATCTTACTTTGTTGGGTGAAAAATCTCA
>CAYJOV010000017.1:0-1842 GCA_964371905.1 uncultured Akkermansia sp.
TACTTCGGCGCGCTCGAAGACTGCTCCAGAGCTATTCAGATCAAGCCTAGCTACCACGCTGCCTACAACTTCCGCGGTCTCGTACTAGAACAGCTCCATGATTACGAAGCCGCCATGCGAGACTACTCACGCGTCATCGAGCTCGATCCCAACAACGCGGTCGCCTACAACAGACGTGCCAAGGCAAAATCGGCGCTCAAAGACTACACAGGTGCTGTCATTGATAGCTCCAAAGCCATCGCCATCAACCCCGAGAGTGATGAAGCCTACCTCCACCGTGGCGAAGCCAAAACCGCGCTCAAAGACTACGAAGGTGCAGTAAACGACTGCTCCAAGGCTATCGAGATCAATCCCGAAAATGACGAGGCTTACATCTACCGTGGCGAGGCAAAAACAGGGCTCAAAGACTTCAATGGTGCCGTTGAGGACTGCACGAAGGCTCTTGAAATCAACCCTGAAAACGACGAGGCCTATACCCATCGAGGCGGAGCCAAAGTCGAGCTCAAGGACTTTGACGGTGCAAAAGAAGACTGCTCCAAGGCCATCGAGATCAACCCCGAAAACGACGAAGCATACAGCCAGCGTGGTCGTGTAGATATCGAGCTCAAAGACTTCTCCAAAGCTCAAGACGACTGCAGCAAGGCCATCGAGATCAATCCTGAAAACGACGATGCCTACGTCTACCGCAGCGTCGCTAAAAAGGAGCTCAAAGACTTCAAAGGTACGATTGCTGACTGCTCACGCGCCCTAGAAATCAACAAGGAAAACGACATCGCCTACAACAACAGGGGCTACGCCAAGCGCAAGCTCAATGACTACGTCAGTGCGATAGACGACTACACCAAAGCCATCGCCATCAATCCTGAAAAGGAAGCGCCCTACAATAATCGCGGCGTGGCAAAGACCCTGATCAACGACTGCGAAGGAGCTGTCGAAGATTGCAACAAGGCTCTAGAGATTAATAGCAACGACCATCGCGTCTACAACAACCGCGCGGTCGCCAAAAATGGCATGAAAGACTACGAAGGTGCCCTTGAGGACGCAGAAAAGGCTTTAGAGATCAACCCTCACTACTCGCTCTCATTCCGCCATCTCGGTAATGCGCAACGCGGATTGGGACTCTTCGAACGCGCTATAGCCAGCTACACGCAAGGTATCCAGCGCGACCCTAGCTTCTACAAACTCTACAGCGACCGCGCCATCGCCTACCGCAAACTGGCACTCCGTACCGATGACCCCGCTAGGTCACGCGAGTACCAGTACCTCGCGGAGCAAGACGAGAGGACTGCGGCTGAGCTAGCCGAGTAAGCTCAGCAATCGCCCATACGAGCACACCGACCTCGCACTCCGTGCTTGGTCGGTGTTTTTTGGTCGTACGCCAGACATGGCTAGTCGCTGGGGGGAAGGTCTCAGATGATCCGTGATGAAGCACAATCTAGGATCAGGTCGATAGGGACGAAGCGAGTGAGAGAAAGCTTTCGAACGGTTCTCCAAAGCAGGATGCTGAGGATGGAAAAGAGCTGAAGGACAAATTTAGTATGCTCATTTGAGATTAGAGCCCTCAGGTCACCTCGTGGGGGACAAGCAACGGGACTGCGTCTGGGTATGTGGGGTGGGAGAGGAAGACTGAGGCGAAACCACGACCAGATGAACAAGAAGTGCATACGTGGCTAGAAGAGCAGGACAAGGTAGCATAAAGTAATAACTCCTACCAAAGTAATAACTACAGTCAGAGGGAATACTGGTGATTTGCCAGTGAAGGATTTAAAGAGGGGGGGGCTAAATTTCCGTCATTCTAAATAAGAAAATTCAGAAAATCGCTTCACGAGGCAGCTTTTGAGT
>CAYJOV010000017.1:1852-6650 GCA_964371905.1 uncultured Akkermansia sp.
TTCTCCCGAATTCACGTCTCAGAGGACACTCTGAGCCATCAATTCGTGAAAAATTCAGCTCCAAAATCATCTCAAAATCTTACCTCGCGAGAAATTAGAAGCCCCCTAAAATCATCTCAAAATCTTACCTCGTGAGAAATTAGCCCCCCCCCTAAAATTATTCCTAGAGTTCCGTGCTATTACTCTGTCGCGTGGTTACTGTGTGAGAAGGGCTGTGTGCTGCGAGCATCGCGGATGAGTCCTCCCTGAGCTCCGCTGCCAGGACCTAGCTCGACGAGGTAGTCGGCGGTGGCGAGGATGCTTTGATTATGCTCGATGCAGAGGATGCTGTGCCCCTGATCTCGCAGGCGTAGGAGGGCGCGCAGGAGGAGCTCTATTTCATTGAAGTGCAGTCCTGTGCTGGGCTCATCGAGGATGAAGAGGAAGCACTCCTCATGTCGCCCCTCGCGGAGTCTCCGTGAGCTGTTGCTCCCGATGCGAGCGAGGTAGCTGGCGAGCTTGATGCGCTGGGCTTCTCCCCCCGAGAGGGTGGAGGCGGCGCGGTCGAGGGGGAGGTAGTCTAGCCCGAGATCGAGCAGGGCTTGCAGGATGTGTGAGGCTTGCGGGATGCTGGAGAAGAGCTCGGCGGCTTCGCGGACGGTCATGCTGAGGACTTGGGCGATGGAGCGACCGCGCCACGTGACTTCGAGGGTCTCGCGGTTGTAGCGTGCGCCTTGGCAGGCATCGCAGCTGCTGCGTAGGTCGGCGAGAAAGCTCATGTCTATGTCGAGGTAGCCTGTGCCGCCGCAGCGCTCGCAGCGCCCTCCTCGGAGGTTGAGGGAGAAGCGGCTTTCTTTGTAGCCGCGCTGCTTGGCTAGCGGGAGTGCGGCGTAGAGCTTGCGCAGGATGTCAAGCAGTCCTACGGCGCTGGCGGGCATGGAGTTCTTCCCCTTTGCGCCACTCAGCGGGCTCTGGTCGACGATGACGGCGCGCGCGAGCTGAGATTGCCAGTCTATGTCGGAGTGGAGTTGGCCCTCGGCGAGGGCGGGGAGGAGGCATTCATGGATGAGTGTACTCTTGCCGCTACCGCTGTGACCCGAGAGGCAGGTGAAGGCTCCTAGGGGGAAGCTGAAGTCGACTCCGCGTAGGTTGCGCGCGCGCGCCTCTCGTAGGGTGATCCATGGGCGTGTGGCTAGATCGAGCTTGCTGCTGGGTAGCGAGAAGCTGCTTTTTCCACTGAGCCATGCGCCTGTGGGGGAGTCGGGGTTTGCACAGAGCTGCTCATAGCTGCCTTGGGCGATGATATAGCCTCCCTCAGGTCCGCTACCAGGCCCTAGCTCGACGAGGTAGTCAGCAGCGGCGAGGAGTTGGGGGTCGTGCTCGACGAGTAGGATGGTGTTGCCCCGCTGCTTGAGCTGCTGGAGAGCACGGATGAGGCGCGCGCATTCATCGGGGTGTAGCCCTATGGTGGGCTCATCGAGGATGTAGAGTACGCCGGAGAGTCCCCCGCCTATTTGCCCTGCGAGACGTGCTCGCTGGAGCTCGCCTCCAGAGAGGGTGTTGCAAGGGCGATCGAGACTGAGGTAGTCGAGCCCGAGCTCGTCGAGGCACTGGAGTCTCTTGCCGAGGTCTTGAAGGGTGGGGCTCAGCAGGGGGGCGAGAGGGGTGGGTATGTCGAGGCTGGGCAGTAGTAGGAGCAATTCTCCAATGCTGAGCTGACAGAGTGCGCCAAGGCTCCATTCGCGCGCGTTGAAAGGAAGGGTGACGGCGAGACTGGTGGCATTGAGCCTCATGCCGTGGCAGCTGGGGCAGAGTGTGAGCTCAGCTTGAGGGGCTGCTTTCTTTTTACTCTCTACCTTGATGCTGCCAAGACCTTTGCAGGTGGGACATGCTCCGTGACTCGAATAGTGCGAGAAGCTTTGGGGGCTCAAGTCGGGGAGGGTGAAGCCTGTCTCCTCGTTGCGGTAGCGCGTGTAGAAGCGGCGTAGCTCCAGTGAGCTATCAGGAGAGGGGGACTGGATGAGGGCGCGTAGCTCATCGGCGGAGATGCGCAGGGCGGATTGGACGGAGTCGGCGATGCGTGATTCGGCGCTTGCCTTGCAGATGATGCGGTCGATGACCAGCTCGCATGTCTCTTCTTCTCGTGGCGGGTTGTTGTGTAGCTCTTCGAGATCGAGGATGCTCTCGCGGAGGTGCACGCGGAGATAGCCCAGCTTTTGCAGCTCCATAATATCGGAGGAGCGTGTCTCCTCCCACTGGGCAAAGCTGGAGGGGAGGGGGGCGAGTAGGGTGAGGCGTGTGCCCTCGGGGAGGGCTGCGAGCTGGGAGGAGATCTCACCGGGGCTGAGCTTGCGCAGGGCTGCCCCCGTGCTCGGGTCGTGGGGGATGCCAAGAGCCGCATAGAGGATACGCAGGTAGTCGAGTACCTCGGTGAGCGTACCTAGGACGTTGCGACTCTGACCTGTGGGGATTTGCTGCTCAAGGCAGAGGGCGGGAGGTAGTCCTTCAATAGAGTCGACGCTCGCTTTGTCGGGGCGCGCGAGGAGTCGCCGCGCGCCTGTGGAGAGGCAGTCGAGAAAGCGTCGTCGAGACTCGGCAAAGAGTGTCTCGTGGGCAAGCGTGCTCTTCCCGCTGCCGCTAGGCCCAACCAGCGCGATGATCTTACCATGAGGGAGGTTGATATCAATGTTTTTGAGCGTATTTTGCGTCGCTCCTCGGATGCGAATATCCATGGAGAGGGCTGTTTAGCTTCCTTGCTTTGACACCCAGTGTCCCACATGTCTGCCGCCTCGTGCTGCAAAGCGTAGATCGGGGGTGTGGCAGTCGCCATGAAAGATGCCACCTGACTCAATGCTAATGGAGTGCTTGGCGCGGACAAAGCCATGCAAATTCCCATGGATGATGAGCTTGTCAGCGTGCACACCCTCACTGAGGTAGAGCGTGGAGCCACTTTCGATGATGAGGGTGGAGACACGTAGGGGCTGGGTGAGGCGTAGGGTGGGACTGGCAATGCGCATCTCGTTGTGGCAGACGATTTTGCCGTCCACTTGTCCCTTGATGATGATGCGATCGCATTCAAAATCAACCTGTGAGAGCTGTGTCTCTGAGGGTACGGTCAGGCAGCCCAGCGTGCGGATGCGTGTGCGCAGCATTCCCTTGCTCAGGGTGACATCGACGAGCTGGAGGTGGGAGCGGCAGTGGACGCAGAGGGCGGAGAGTGCCTTCTCGGGCACGGGGGTCATCTGCTTGCAGGTGTAGCAGTGGACCTCGCGACGGTTGGGCTCGACAGGGAGGCTGAGACGGCGGTGTGCTTCGATGCGCGGTGTCCACTTCCCCCATTCATCTGGGGGCAAGACTCCTGAGGGCTCGTCGCAACGTATAGGGGCGATGTAGGGTGATGCAGATGCAGAGTTCATAGAGGAAAAAAGGGGAATGAATCAGAAGAGCGTCCCTTGATTTAGTGAGAGGCTGATGAGTAAAAATGATCATTGCGAGCGACTGCGTTGAGTATCGCTCGCAATGATGATGCTGCAAAGGCTGAACAATCTCTTAGACGTGGGGCTATTGGCACGTCGAGACTGTGTATGAAAAAGTGTCTTAGGCGAGGAGATCGTCCATCGCTGAGGATTTTGCGTCAGTCGATTTGCCTGCTGCTGGCTTGGCTGGCTTTGGCGTGTTGCCCTTGACTTCGCTGCTTTTAGCGGCTGTTTTCTTGGCCATGTTCATAAAATCACTGCTGGCAACGCCGACTGCGGAGCGACCGATGAAGACTGCACCATCATTGATGATGAGGCGTGCTGCTGTGATGTCACCGATGACTTCAGAATCGGGGGCAAGCTCAACAATATCATCTACCATCACATCACCTGCAACCTTGCCGTGGATGATGGCACTCTTGGTACGAATCGCGACCTTGTTCTTGCTCTCATTGGCAATGATGGTAGCATTGATGCCAACCGTGAGAATACCATCCGAGGTGATCTCACCCACAACGCTACCGTCGACGAGAAGCTCATTGCTAAAGCGAAGAATACCCACAACGCTCACATCTGAGTTGAGCACATTACGAGCTGACGTACCACCTGGTACTTCTGCTGGCTCTACGTCATAGGGATCGTCTCCTGCGGGTGCATTGTCCATGGGGAAGGTGCTAGGTGCTGGGGTGTTGCCTACACCTTTCCAGTCTGCGGGGGGCATAGGGGTATCAGTGCTAGACTCGGTGTTAAATTCTGACTTGGGCTTTTTGCTTTTGTTATATTCAAACATGGGAAAATGGGTGTTCGACTGCTAGTTTCTATTGCAAAGCGATAGGAGCAATCACATTGCATGTCCTTATCCTACAGATTTCTGCCTTACTTGTCTACTCAAAAAGTGTAAGAATGTGCGTATTTTTCCAATACTGAGTCGTCAAAAGGAAATTTTGTCTGTTTTAGCGGTTGATCTCGACACGCAGTCTCGTCTCGCCGAGGTTGATGACGCATCCATCGTAGAGGGCGGTGCGTTTTTTGTAGGGGGAGATCTGATTTCCATTGAGAAGCAGACCATTGGTGGACTGATTGTCGGTGATGACGAGCTGATCGTTGATATATTCTAAGATGGCGTGTGCGCGAGAGACTCCTATCTCTGGAATGACGATTTGTGCCAGCGTGGGATCACGACCAATGACTACTTTTCCTTTGCGGGCTATAGATGAGAGCGTGAGCTTGTGCTGGCAGGGAGCTCCTGAAGGAAGAAGCCCAAAGATGCGCATGTAGCCGAGATCGGTGGCGGGTTTGGGGAGCTCTGCTGATGTAGGGATGCTTGGGGGGGGGGCGGCTTG
>CAYJOV010000017.1:6660-12523 GCA_964371905.1 uncultured Akkermansia sp.
GTCGGAGATGAGTCCCAAGCCGAGATTCCACTTGCTGCGCAAGGGGTCTTGCAGCGAGAGCGGGCGTAGGAGGATGGAGGGGAGGGGGGAGTCTGTCTCAATGGGCGCGGTGAAGGCGTAGCGGGAGGTGAGGTCGGTATCTACCTCATCCTTCTCCTCATCGTTGTAGCTGAGATCTCTCTCAAGAGGGTGCAGAGGGCTGTTGTCAGGAGGGGCAGAGGAGACGAGGCGTGCGAGTTTTTTGCGCAGCGCATTGAGCTCCTTTTGTAGGGAGCGCTCCTGTTGTACGAGTTCTGATATGTTGGGGGCTTTTTGGGGCTCTGTTGTTGCCACGTTCATAACGAGCCTATCATAGCAAAATATGAGCGTCAATCAATGCTAAATCATCATTTGTTCGTCATTACGTGGCGAGATGAGCTTAAATCGCTTGACAAATAGGCTAAATGGTTCTAGAGTACCCTCCATGTGCCGTAGATACGGTTACTCATTTATTATGACGCTCATTCCCTCTATATCGCAGAGAAAATCCTTGTTGCGTACTGTGCTGCTAGGTCTGCCTTGCGCGCTGCTTGCTGCCTGTGTAGTTGGTCCCGACTATGAGGCACCTCACATGCAGGTGCCTGTAGCTTTCCGCGGTCAGCCATCGAGCCAGAAGTCCATTGCTGACCTTCCATGGTGGAAGGTTGTGAAGAATGGTAACCTACGTCGCCTCCTTGTCAGTACTTACCAGAACAACCGCGAGCTTCGCGCGACGGTCAAGAATGTTGACTCCGCTTCTCAGTATGTCAAAGCCATAGCGGCACCCATCTTCCCCTTCCTCGATTACGGTGCTAGCACGAATCGTGGTGACAACGCGGGCAAGATTTCCGCGAGTACATCCTTTGTCGCGAGTGCCTCATGGGAGCCTGATATCTGGGGCAAGACTCGTCGTAGTGTCGAGGCTGCGCAGGCCGACTATGTCAACGCCGATGAGCTCATGCGCTCCCTTCAGCTTTCCTTGATGCGTCAAGTCTCCACGAGCTATCTTCAGCTCCTCATGCTCGATGACCAGCTGCGCATCAATCGTGAAGCCGTGGTCTCCTACCGTAAATCTCTCGACCTCTTCAAGGTGAGATTCGACGCGGGCGTGGGTGATAAGCTCCAAGTCGAGTCTGCCAACGCCGCACTCGCTGCCGCCGAGGCTCAGATCCCCGACATCGAGGCCCAGATCGTCGCTCTTGAGAATACCATCAGCGTGCTTGCGGGTCGCATGCCTGGGCGCATCTCGCGCAGTGGTGACAGCCTCAGCAATTACGTACGTGGCTCCCAAGTCCCCGCAGGTGTTCCCGCGAGCGTGCTGGCGAATCGTCCCGATATACGCGCTGCTGAGAGCAAGATACGCGCCGCGAATGCGAACCTCGGCGTCGCTATTGCGAACTTCTTCCCCTCCATCAATCTGACGGCGAGCTATGGTCTCGCCTCCTCACAGCTCCTCTCGCTGAGTAGTACGAGCGATTCGTGGAATTTTGGCGCGAGCGTCACCGGTCCCCTCTTCCGCGCGGGCGTGCTCACAGCCGGCAAGAAGATCGCCTACAACAATCTCGAAGCCGCTGTCGCCACCTACGAGCAAAGCGTGATCTCTGCCATGTCTGAGATCTCCACCACGCTCAACCAGCGCGGCAAGCTCAAGCAAATCATTAGCAAGCAGGAGCAAGCCGTCACGGCCTACCGCCAATCACTGGAAACCTCCATCCAGCGCTACCAAAATGGTCTGGCGAACTACTATGAGGTGCTCCAAGCCCAGCAGCTGCTCTTCCCTGCGGAGAAGCAACTCGCCTCCTACCGCTACCAGTACGCGGCCACGCTTCCCACCCTCTACACCCAACTCGGTGGCGGCTGGAAGAACACACATGCCGAGGTGCGCAGCGGAGGCAAGAACTAATCGCTTCTTATATCCCCCTTCCTCATCTCCTCGTTTGACTTATTCAGACGGGGAGATTTTCTTTCCCTTATTATACCAACGCAACACATGTCTAGTTCCTTAGTTATCCCCACGGGATCTCGCGCCGAGATCTATCAAGCTCTCTTGCCTCAGCTCCAAGCCCTGCTTGCGCATGAGGAGAATCTCATTGCCAATCTCGCCAATACAGCGGCTGTTCTTAAAGAAGCCTTCTCCTTTTTTTGGGTGGGATTCTACCTCGCGAGCGATGCGGGAGATGAGCTCATTCTAGGTCCCTTCCAAGGTCCGCTCGCCTGCACGCGTATCCCTGCAGGTAAGGGGGTATGCGGCACGAGCTTCGCGGAGGCGCGCAGTATAGTCGTGCCAGATGTCGAGCTCTTCCCTGGTCATATTGCCTGTAGCTCACGCTCGCGCAGCGAAATTGTCATCCCGCTGCGCCGCTCGACTGGTGAGATATGGGGGGTGCTCGATATAGACAGCGAGGAGCTCAATAGCTTTGATGAGCAAGACGCGCACTATCTGGAGCAGCTCGTGGCTCTACTCGATGGCTAGCCCTATCAGAGCTGACTTTCAATATGATCGAGGAGCTCTTGGTATTCTTTTTGCAAGGTCTCTCGCTTGGGCGGGTACTTTTTGTAATAGGCTTCGCGCTTTTCCCTGTAGATATCCATCATGTAGCGCCGAATCGCTGGGAAGCGTCCACTTTTCTTGTAGGAGTGGACATTAAACAGCTCCTTATCGACGGTGAAAACGCCCTCGTTCACAGCAGCTAGATGCCCTGTGCCATGCCAGTAATAGCTCTTGTCCCCTATAATGATGGTGGCACTAGGAGGCGTGAAGCTCATGGGGAAGGGGAAGAAGTCCTTCCTATGCATCCAGCTATCGCGCTTTTTGATGTAGGCGGCTGTCTTCTCACCGACACGCAGCTCAATAGGCTGACTGTTCGTGTTGGCTATCTCGATCTTAAATTGTCCGACCTCCTTTTTGCTGCTGCAGGAGACCAGCAAGGCCTAGGAATACTATTTTTCTCATGATGATTGTTCGCTTTGAGTTGAAAGCATGGCTTGCGCGTGGAGGTTCCCCGCGCGAGCCGCGTGACGCAGAGCGATGATGGCGGCATCGGCATTCTTCTCCATGAGTCGGCCCTCGAGTAAGACCATGGCGAGTACGAAGCTCGCCACATGGTCTCCACCCTGAGCGGAGTTTTCTAGCGAGGCGAGGTCGGCGGGCGTGCGTAGCGTGGCAAAGTAGAGGCGCGCGAGCTGCTGCTGAGCCTCGGCGTGCCCTGCTAGGGAGGCGCGGCGCAGGAGATTAGCTCCTTCACTCGGGTGACCGGCCTTCAGGCAGGCCATGCCCTTGAGAAAATCATCTACAGTGGAGTCTATATCTTGATTAGCGGAGGAATCATCCATGATAAATACAATAAGAAAGGGGAAGAGTCAGTGCGACCACCAATACTACCACAGACGGGACTCGCACCCGTACCGCTCTCACTACAAGATTCTAAGTCTTGCGCGTCTACCATTCCGCCACTGTGGTGTGGTCGGGAGATATATAAGCATAAATCCCATGTCGATGCAAGACTAAAATGATTATTATATTTCAGATTCTATTTCTAGTGATGCATGCTCCATTGCTCATCTCCTCTCCTATGGTGATGCGATTTGAGTTCCAGCAAAAGCTTCTCTCTCCTAGCAATTCTACAGAAGAGATTAATGATGAAAAACATATTTGTTTTATAAATAGAGAGAGGGGAAAGACATCATAGTACAATCGCAACTTGATGGTAAAGCCGCTAGCCTTGCTACCTTCTATCCGTATAAAACCATCACAGATAGCGCTTCCGATACTGCTAGCCCTCTCTTCTAAGGAGAATCATAGCACCTGATGAAGATCCTGTCAAGCTAAAGGATATGGAAATGCTCACATAGAAATCTCGCTTTTACTATTTTTCTCTAGAGTCTCCCATGATTTCATAGCCCTTCTTCCTGTTGTTGTTCTTCTATGGCACAGAATTACATTGACTAGAATGGGATGATCTAGTACTCTCTCCTCTGAGCATGCTCATGGCTCAGCGATTATTATGAAGAAAAAGGCACTTTTCACCCTGGCTCTGACTGGATGTACATTAGGACTCATGTCCACCTCCTGCGAGGAGCTCCAGAAGTCCGAGCAAAGTAAGCAAGAGGAGGCTCCCACTGTTACTGTATTCCCCGTGATGGAGGAAAAAGTTTCGGATTTTGGAGAGTGGTTCGGCTATCTGCGCGGACTCGATAGTACGAGTATTCAACCACGCGTCTCTGGCTTTTTGGAGAAGCAGCACTACGAGAATGGTGCGCGTGTGAAAAAGGGTGATGTGCTCTTTACTATTGATTCCAAGATTTTTATGGCTCAGGTCAAGCAGGCAGAGGCCAATCTCCTCGTCGCGCGTGCGAAGCGAGCCTCGGCCGAGGCCTCCGTGCAGCAGGCTGAGCTGGATGTGAATCGATTCAGCAAGTTGATCAAGCAAAACGCCATCTCCGAAAAGGACCTCGCCGATGCACGCCAGCTGCTGCGCAGCGCACAGGCTCAAGTCCAGCTTGAGGAGGCGAGCATCCAGCAGATGGAGGCCGCCCTCAAGCGAGCGCAGATTAATCTCGACTACACCACCGTGCGCGCGCCCTTCGATGGCGTGATGGGAACGGCTATGGTGTCGCAGGGCTCGCTCATTTCGCCCGCGACGGAGCTGGCGACCATCGTTTCTATTGATCCTATTCGCGTTGATTTTTCACTGAGCTCAAGCAGAATCTTGGATGCCTTGGAGTACGGAGAGAGCAGCAGTCGCAAGCTGCCTGTCACCCTCATGCTCGAAAATGGCAGTGCCTACCCGCTCAAGGGACGCCTCACGGCCTTTGACAGCAAGATTGATAGCAATGGTCTCGTCAATGTGACCGCTGAGGTCGAGAATCCCGATAATGTGCTGCGCCCCGGTATGGCGGTACGCGTCAGGATTCCCTTGGTGGAGAAGAGTGTTACGCTCGTTCCCGCACAGGCTATTCAATCCGTGCTGCGTACCAACTACATCATCGCCGTGGACAAGGAGGGCAAGCCCCACATGATCACCGTCAATCTCGCGGGCAAGTACCCCATCAAGGTTGCGGAGAAGTCAGGCTATGAGTCCCAGCAGGAGATGCTCGCCGTGACGGGTACCCTCGCACCACTGGCCGAGCAATTCCAAAAATTGGGCTACGACAAGGTCACGGATACTCCCATTGTCTGTGATCCTGAAAACGCACTCTACGCCAATCGCGTGACGGGTGAGAATAGCCGTCTGGCGGACAGGACGCAGGGGAAGAGTATCGCGACAGCCGCCTTTAGCTTCGCTCCCGCCGCTCCCAAGCTCGCGGCAAATGACCCCGCTGCAAAGCCACTAGACCCCACGAATGCCAAGCCTTCATTCCCCCCCTTCCTCGTGAGCGTCACGCCTCTCATCCAGCGCGATGTGGCGACGCAGGCCGAGTGGTTTGGCAGTCTGCGAGGCGTGAAGGAGACTGACATACGCGCGCAGGTGAGCGGTTTCCTACTCAAGCAAGATTTCACCAATGGCGACATTGTCAAGGAGGGGCAGCTGCTCTTCACCATTGATCCCGCTCCCTATGAAGCAGCGGTCGAGGAAGCCGAGGCGAATCTCGACATCGCCGAGGCCGCACTCAAGCAAGCGCAAGTCGCCCTTGAGATGAACACAGAGAATCTAGAGCGCTACTCCAAGCTCAATCGCCAGTCCCCAGGGGCGGTGATGGAAAAGACCATCACCGATACCGAGACCACCGTCATTCGCAACAAGGCGGACATCCTGCGCGCGCAGGCCACCATGGAGCAGATGCGCGCCCTGCTCCATCAGGCAGAGATCAATCTCGGCTACACCAAGATCCATGCTCCCTTCAC
>CAYJOV010000017.1:12623-29060 GCA_964371905.1 uncultured Akkermansia sp.
ACGGGCACCCTGTCCGTCGTCGGTCGCGTGGCCAATGACAAGGGCGTGCTTCACTCGGGCATGCCAGTACGCATCAGCATTGACGATGAGGTGATGAAGGGAGCCTATCTCGTACCTTCGCAATCTCTCTTGAGCTTCAATGGAATGGATTTGATCGTCTTCGTCCTTCCCAATGGTGCACCCATGCCTCTGCCCGTCGTCAAGGGCAAGCTCGTGAATCTCCCCACCGTCGATTCTCGCGGCGAGACCGTACTTGCCCCCATGCAGGTCGTGAGTCTCAACCGCCCCGCGATCATCCCCAATATCCTCAAGCAGGAAAAAGTACCTTCGCTAGAGGCTCTCATCTTCCGCGAAGCTCAGGTAAGCAGCTGGAAGGAGCTCTTCTTGAAGAAGGCAGAAGCCCCCGACATTCGCAGCCTCATGGAGAAGAAGTCAGGCAAACCCATGCCAGAAGATGTCCTCGTCAAGCAGGGGGTCAAGAGCTGGGATGAGCTTTTCTTGAAGCAGAATCAGGCCAAGGACTTCCGCGCCTTCCTCTTCAAGGAAGCCGAGGCCATCGACGAGATGGACTTCATGATCAAGGGGGCTGGTGCTCCTGATGGTATGACGCTCTTCCTCAACAAGATGGGTATCAAGTCACTCGCGGAATCTCGCGTCGTTGTCGAGGGCGCATTCAGCGCGGCGATGGCCTTTATGGGCAATGAGCCCTATGGCGGGGCCCCTGTCAACAAGCTTACGCTTAAGCCCTACGTCTACACGCTTCCCGAGACCGTCGAGCCTTCCATCACCGCTACCAAAAAGGAGACCCCTATTCCTCCTGCCGCAAAGCCACAGCCTACCTCCGCATCCCCCGATAGCCAAAAAAAATAAGCCCCCTCACTCATTATGGCACCCTTCTTTATCAAGCACCCCATCATCGCGGGTGTGATCTCCATCCTCACAACACTCCTTGGCATCATCTGCATACGCTCGCTGCCCGTAGCTCTCTACCCTGACATTGCACCCGTCACCATTGAGCTCAAAGCTGCCTACCCCGGTGCGAATGCTCAGGAGGTAGCCGATGCTGTCGCCACCCCCATCGAGCTGCAGCTCTCGGGCTTGGAGAATATGGACTACATGCAGTCCACCTCATCCAACAACGGTAGCGCGAGCATCAGCGTGGTCTTTAGCCCCGGTACGAATGCTAATCAGGCGCAGCAGCTCACCTACATGCGCTACGCGCAGGCGACTGCCTCTCTGCCCTCAGCTGTGGCGCAGATGGGTATTACCATCAATCAGTCTGCGGGGCTTCCCATGATGCTCTTTGCGCTGGACTCCCCTGACAACTCCTACTCCAGTATGGAGCTCAGTGGCTATGCCAATACCAAGCTCCTTGATCCCATCAAGCGCGTCAGCGGTGTGGGTAATGTGCAGGTTTTTGGCGGTCTCTACGCGGTGCGTATCTGGCTGGATACCACCAAGATGGCGCAGAAAGGGATCTCTGTCCAAGAGGTCTATGCTGCTGTGCAAGCTCAGAATAGCATCAATCCTGGTGGCTCCGTCGGTGCTGAGCCCATCGCCGATGGTCAGGAGTTTACCTACACGATTCGCAACAAGGGGCGTTTGGAAAGCATTGAGGAGTTCAACAGCATCATTGTACGCCAAGACGGCACCAAGGCTGTGCTGCTCCAAGACATAGCTAAGATCGAGCTCGGCTCCCAGTCCTACTCCATCGCCAGCCGCGTGGGTGGCCGTACCTCTACGGTGCTCGCTGCCTATCAGTCCGCGGATGCGAATGCACTTGAGACCATGGCTGCCTTGCGCAAGCTGCTTGATGAAAAGGTCAAGGAGATGCCACCAGGTATGCGTGGCTACATTTCGCTGGATACAACCACTCCCATTGATGAGTCGATCACCGAGATCATGCATACGCTGCTTGAGGCGCTCGTGCTCGTCGCCCTCGTGGTGTTCATCTTCCTGCAGGGCTGGCGCGCGACGCTCATCCCGCTCATCGCAGTACCCGTCTCGCTGGTGACGACCTTCTGCTTCTTCCCCATCCTCGGCTTTACGCTCAATACGATTTGCCTTCTGGGCATGGTCGTTGCCATCGGTCTGGTGGTGGATGATGCCATCGTCGTGGTTGAGGCGGTGGAGGCTCACATGGATGAGGGCATGACGCCACGTCAGGCGACCTTTGCCGCGATGAAGGAGGTGAGCGGACCTGTGGTCGCGATTGCCTTGGTGCTAGCGGCTGTGTTCCTCCCCTCGGTCTTGCTCCCCGGTATTACGGGAACGCTCTTCCAGCAGTTCGCGGTGACGATTGCGATCTCCATGCTTATCTCTGCCTTCAACGCGCTGACTCTATCTCCAGCACTCTGTGCTCTGATGCTCAAGCCAAAGAGTGAGCACAAGTCCCTACTTACCCCGCTTTACAATGTCTTTAACCTCGGTTACGACTGGATCGCGGATCGCTTTGCCTCGATATGCCGCTTCCTCTGCAAGCAGCTCTGGATTAGCATGACGCTGCTCGTGCTGCTCATTGCAGCTATCGTTCCCGTATCCAAGAATGTACCCAGTGCCTTCTTGCCCAGTGAAGACCAAGGCTACCTCATCGGCGGTCTCATCATGGATGCGGGCACCTCGCTCCAGCGTAGTACGCAGCAGGCGAAGATGCTCGAGCAGCAGATGCTCAAAATCCCTGGCGTGGAGAATGTCACCACCATTATCGGGATGAATCTCATGATTGGCGTGCAGACGACCAATGCCGTGACCTTCTTTGTGAGTCTTGATCCTTATAGTGAGCGCCCCAAAGAGAATGGAGTTACGCCAACTGCTGATGATATCTCTCTCAAGCTCAATGGTATGCTTGCGATGTCGGGTGCTGATGGTATCACATTCGTCTCCAATCCTCCTGCCATCCCCGGTGTGGGTACGTCCAATGACATTGCCTTCGCGCTCGAAGGTCTCGAAGGTCAGAGCGTGCAGGAGCTTTACACGCAAGTGAAGCGTCTCGAAGGGGCCTTGACTCAGCGTAAGGATGTCATCGCCAAGGCGAGTGACATGATGTTGCCCGCCGTCGCGCAGAAGAGTATTGCCATCGACAAGGAAAAGTGCCTCGCTCAGGGCGTGGACTTCTCCGCAGCCAATCAGCTGCTCCAGTGCTTCAACGGCTCGCTCTTTGTGAACTACTACACGGCCTTTGGCCAGCAGTGGCAGGTCTATCTCCAAGCCGCAGGTGAGAATCGTAGCAACACCGATCAGATTGCGAACTTTTACGCCGCGAATAATCGTGGCGAGTCCGTGCCTCTCAGTGCGCTGGTGACCATCAAGGACATCACTGACACGGAGTTCGTCTGGCACAACAATATCTACAATTCGGGCAAGATCAGCGTCGCCCCCATCCCTGGTAAGAGCACGGCGGAGGTCATGGCGGTGATTCAAGAAGAGTTCGACCGCATCATGGACAAGTCGAAGTGGGGTATGGAGTTCGTCGAAATGAGCTTCCAAGAAAAGAAGGCTCAAGAGGGCATGGGGCTCAACTCCATCTTCGCTCTCTCGGCTCTCTTTGCCTTCCTCATCATGGCAGCCCTCTATGAGAAATGGGCTCTCCCCCTCGCGGTCTTCCTCTCCATCCCCATCGCTATCTTGGGTGCCTATGCAGGTCTCTGGCTCTTTGGACTTGAGCTCAACCTCTATGCGCAGATCGGTATGATTATGCTCGTGGGTCTCGCGGCGAAGAATGCTATTCTCATCATCGAGTTTGCCGTGCTCCAGATGGAGCGTGGTGACGAGCTGCTGGAGGCGGCGGTGAAGGCGGCTCGTATGCGTCTGCGTCCTATTCTCATGACCTCCTTTGCCTTCATCTTCGGCTGCGTGCCTCTCGCCATTGCGGTAGGCTCGGGGGCACTCGCTCGCAATGCCATCGGTATTGTGGTGATCGCGGGGATGACGGTGGCAACCGTGATCGGTGTCTTCTTCATCCCTCCATCCTTTGTTTTCATCATGAAGCTTTTCCGCACGCGCATCGACAAGAAGGTGCACGGAGAAGATCCCGATGAGGTGGCGGCCTACAAGCTCCTTGAGGAGCAGGATCACTCCACGAAGGTCTAGTTTCGTGCCGTCCCTATGCTGAAAAAAAGCGTCCTGAGCTGGCTTTGCCTTGTTTCATCTCCCTGCGCGTGATATAACAGTGCCATGCAGATATGCAAGACAAAGCAAGAGCTCAAGGACTGCCTCGCCCAGCATAGCCGCGAGTGCAGAGTGCTCGTCCCAACGATGGGCGCATTGCACGAGGGACATGCTAGCCTGTTGCGCCAAGGTCGACAGCTAGCAGGGGACACGGGGGTGCTGGTGGGGACTATTTTTCTCAATCCTGTCCAGTTCAACAGAAGCAGCGACCTCGCGAGCTACCCCGTGAGCCCCGATGCGGATATTGCGCTCTGTACAGAGTGTGGGGTGGATGTGCTCTTCATGCCCTCGGTGGAGGAGATGTATATGCCGGATCGCTCCATCATCGTCGAGGAGCGTGATCTTTCTTCACGGCTGTGTGGGGCGACGCGCCCTGGGCATTTTGCGGGAGTCTGTCTTGTCGTGCACAAGCTTTTCAACCTCGTCGCGCCGAGCGATGCGCTCTTTGGCAAGAAGGATTACCAGCAGCTCGCCATCATCCGCCGCCTCGTGCGCGATATGGATATCGCGGTCAAGATTCACGGTGTGGAGACGGTGCGCGCTGATGATGGTCTCGCGCTTTCGAGTCGTAATCTCTTGCTCAGCCATACTCATCGCGCGGCAGCTCCGCAGATTCGTGCCTCTTTGCTCGATGCTAAGGCTAGGCGTGAGCGCGGTGAGAGTGTGGTGAGCATTCTCGCCCATTTGCGCTCACAGCTTGAGGCTATAGCAGGGGTGAAGGTCGACTATGCCGAGATGCTCGATGCGGATGATTTGCGCCCTCTGCGTGAGACGAGTCGCTGCGCCTTGCTCGCACTGGCAGCCTACTTTGGTGAGGTACGACTCATCGACAATATAGAAATCCCTACTCATGATCATTGCTAACAATCTTCATCGCAGCTACACGCTCGGTCAGAATACGATCGAGGTCCTTCACGGTCTCAGTCTCCATATCAATAAAGGCGAGCGTGTCTTTCTCTGCGGTCCTAGTGGGGCGGGCAAGACGACGCTGATGTACACTCTTGCGGGTCTCGAAGAGCCCCAGCAGGGTGAGGTCATCATTGATGGCGAGTCTATCTATTCGCTCGGTGCTCGCCGGCGCGCGCTGATGCGTAATGCGAAGATGGGCTTTATTTTCCAAAATTACATGCTCATGCCTGAGCTTACAGCTCTAGAGAATGCCTCTCTGGCGACCTCTATTTCGGGCGAGGAGGCGACAGATCGCGTCGCGGCTCTGCTGGAGCGCGTCGGGCTGGGTGCTCGCATGGACCATCTCCCCAATGAGCTCTCGGGGGGCGAGCAGCAGCGTGTGGCTATCGCGCGCGCTCTGGCGCATCGTCCTTCTATTCTCTTTGCCGACGAGCCGACGGGGAATCTGGATTCTCAGAATGGGAAGCAAATTCTCGATTTGCTCTTTGAGCTGGGTGAGGAGCAGGGGACGACTCTTGTACTGGTGACTCATGATCCTGTGATTGCGGCGCGTGGTGATCGTGTCTTGACCATTTATGATGGTGTGGTCTCCAAGGAGGTCATCAATACGGTACGCTAGTTTTTTTGACGATGCGCAGTCTGTTCACGAGGATTGACTGCGCGCGTCATATCTCGTAGCTTGATTTATCTGTGCATAGAGGCTTCAATGGTTCTCTATGCAAGATAATCCTTATATCCTAGGTTTTACCGCAGGTGAGCTCAGCCCGTGGCTGTCGACGCGATTCGACCTCCCTCAGCATCGCAAGGGGGCGGCGCGTATAGAAAATTTTCTCGTCGAGCCCTTTGGTGGTGTGTCGCGCCGGCGCGGCAGTCGTTTTAAGGCGATGGCCTATGATCAGCAGGGGAGGTCGCGCTTTTTCCCCTTCACTTTTTCGGAGGATGACTACTTGTTGTTAGAGATCTACCCTGGTGGCATTCGCTTCTGGAAGGATGATGATTGGC
Organism: uncultured Akkermansia sp.; assembly: GCA_964371905.1. Classification (GTDB taxonomy): domain Bacteria; phylum Verrucomicrobiota; class Verrucomicrobiia; order Verrucomicrobiales; family Akkermansiaceae; genus Akkermansia. The sequence continues at coordinate 18,702 of CAYJOV010000017.1, forward strand.
TTCGCAATGACTCAGGAGCTATCTATACGCTTTCAACGACTTGGGTGAATGGTGATGTGATCAAAAATTTGCGCTTTATACAGGTGAATGACGTGATTTTTGCCACAGGTTCTAGTATTTATCCTACTCAAATTAAGCGTATCAGTGAGGATCTTTGGACTTTTGAGCTCTGTGATTTTAGCCCTATGCCCAAGGGCGCAAATATCGTGACTCACAACTCCGCTCGTATGTATTTGGTCAATGAGGAGACACGCGAATATGTGCTTGATTTGCCGGATGATTACCCTCTGCCTTATATTCCACCTTCTAGCACGGAGGCTGCTGATTATGTGATGGTAAAGGCTCACATGCCATCAAGGGATTATTATCTTAATTATACAGCCACGATTACTCCGAAGGTTATTACCAGTCTTTTCAATATGGATAGTTATGAGCCAGGGCAGATCCTTGCTATCTACCAAGAGCGTACGGCGCAGTATCATTTTTATACGGTGATTCGCTCCTGGAGCTTTACTGACAGAGGGGAGAGTACTGATCCAGCGAGCTATCCTACATTTTTTACACCTGGTGCGGCGTGGTCGTACCATGGCAATACTCTTTTTGTACCAGGAGGATGGCGTTTGGAGACGTCAGGGACATGGGATTCGAGCTGGGAGCTCTGGCGCAGTTATCCGCCAGTCAATAGCGCGTATATTGATAATTACAGATATTGGGATTGGCATCGTGTGCACTATTATTCACAATCGAGTTATCAAGATCGAAAGAACTGGGCCTTCAGTGGCTACGAGAAGGTGCCTTCGCATATGATCGTTGTCTGTCTCAGCTCTCGGGTATTTAATTTGGTGAGTCCTATGTGCCTCTATCTTGATAGTGCGTCTTATGACGTGAAAATGAGTGTTATGGGCAACTATAACTATGGGCAACGACGACTGCGCTTGCGGTTGGAAGATCCTCTCGTGACGTTGCCTACAGATTTTTATCCCGAAGAGGTGTGCTTTTCTGCCTTTGGAATGATGAATGGCTATCCTAGCTTTTGCGGTATGCATGAGGGGAGGCTCTGGCTAGGTGGGACTCAGGCGCAGCCGACTACATTGCGCGCGAGTGCACTAGATGATTTTTATAATTTTCAGCTAGGTTCTGATGCGAATGATTCGCTGGAGCTTACCCTCGCCTCGAGTAAGCAGAGTCGCATGTGCTGGATGAGTACAGAGCGCGGACTCTTGCTCGGGACGAGTGATGCCGAGTGGCTGCTCAGTAGTGGTGATTCTGGTGGTATCTCTCCAACGAGTGCGTCATTTCGCAAGGAATCAACGGTAGGCAGCGAGAATAAGGAAGCTCACGGCGTGGAGAATAGTGTTTTCTACGTCCAGAGAGGCGGTAAGCGTCTGCGTGAGATTTCTTATAAATTAGAATCCGACGGCTACACCTCCACGGATACGAGCCTGTTGGCAGAGCATCTCTTTGAATCGGGTATCAAGGAGTGGAGTGTGCAGAGGGGGTCTAGCACGCGTGTCTGGGTGCTCATGGAGGACAGCACGCTAGCTGTGCTCACGACCAATGTCGCACAGCAGGTGACAGCGTGGCAGCGAGTGAGCTTTAAGGGTGCGGAGGTCTTGCATATTGCCTGCATGGTGACGCGGGAGAATCATGATGACGATGTGTGGCTTGTCATACGGCGTGGTGAGAGCGTGACGCTGGAGTGCATCGAGGATGAGTCTGTCTATCTGGATTCCTATGTACGCGTCACGCTGTCTGATGGTGCACTTACTATTCCGCATCTAGCAGATATGGACATTCTCTACTACCCTGAGGAGGATGTGACGCAGCTCGCAGGAGCATGTGTAGGCTCAGATGGGCGCGTCCTTGTTGAGGGAGGAGAGGAGGGGAAAGTTTATATCGTTGGCATCGCGATGAGCTCACAGTTGGAGACCTTCCCCGTGGAGCAGGGGAGTAGCTACAACACGGTCAGTCAGCAGGCTCGTGTGAAGCTGCGCCTGCTCAATAGCGATCCGAGCTTTAGCTACCGCGCGACTCATGTCGAGCGATGGGAACGCTATGACCCTGAGCGCGATCAGCTCAGCTATCCCTATACAGGGGCGGTGCGTGTGACGCAGATCCCCGATCCAGGGGTAGGGCAAGGATTTGCCCTAGCCACGGAATCGGTGCGCCCTTTTAATCTTCTCTCCCTGAGTATAGAAAATGATTTTCACGGGCGATGAGGCATCTCTTCATTGCTCACTGTGATGGAGGTGCGCGTCGCCTCGGGGCGTAGCAGGTGGCGTAGCAGCTCGTTGACCTCCGCATGGGTGATCGTGCGGAGGCGCTCAGGTAAGCTGAGGCTGTGATCACTGGCGAGTCCTAGGAGCGTGTCGATGGCGAGCTCCTTGCCAATGTGGGACTGCGACTGGGAAACCATCTGATGCTCGGCGAGCGCGAGCGCGCGTGTGCGCTCAAAGATCTCCTCGGGCATGCCTTGCTCGTAGAGCTCACGCAGGCAGTCGTCGAGGGCTTCGCGTGCTTCATCGAGCTGCTGAGGAGATGTGCCGAGGTAGAAGTAGAGGCAGCCTGTGTCCACGCCGTGGAGGCTTGTGGCTGTGGCATAGTAGGCGAGACCTCGCTTTTCGCGTAGCTCGGTAAAGATGGGACCTGCCATGTCGCGCAGCCATTCGAGGATGAGCTCCATGGCTGTATCCTGCTCCGCTCCTACTGCGAGCGCAGGGAGGGCGAGGGCGAGTACGGCTTGTTCCTTGTCGAGCTGCTCGTGCACATCACCTGCCTGTTGCGCGGGGGTGTTGCTGCGTGACACAGGGCTGCCTGCGGGGAGCGTGTGCAGGGCGCGCTCCACTTGCTCTGTGATGTCATCTGGGAGGTCGCCTGTGAGGCTGAGCACCATATTGCGTGCGCAGAAGAGGCGTGTGTACTGGTTGAGCACGTCATGCCGCGTCAGGCTGCTGAGGCTCTCGACATGGCCATCGGGGAGTAGTCCGTAGCTTGTCTCTCCAAAGCAGAGGGGGCGTAGGCAGCGGAAGGCGTAGGCGAGCGGATCCTGCTCCGCGTCGAGCACGTCGGCGATCATGGATTCCTTTTCCGTGGCGATCGCATCTTCATCAAAGCTGGGATGGAGGAGGATGTCCGCGAGGATGTCAAGGGTCTTGTCGAATTGGTCGCTGAGGCATTGGAGATCAATCATGATGCTGTTGTTGCCCGCGTCACTGTTGATGGGCGAGCCGCAATTCTCCAGCCCTTCCGCGATGTCGCGTGTGCTGCGGCTGCGTGTGCCCTTGAGGAGGCATTCGGCGAGTAGATTGTTGATGCCCGACTGTGCGGCAGATTCTGAGCCACAGCCCGCACCGATGGCGAGGCTGATGTGGATGATGGGGAGACTCGCATCGGGGCGCGTGACGAGGCGTAGTCCGTTGCTGAGCTCTTGGGTGCGGATAGATGTTGTCGTTCTAGCACTCGTGCAGGATGTTTCTCGGGGATTGGTGTCTGTGGGGTCTATGCTGACCTCGCAGAGCTTTTGCGGGATAAAGTAGCTTTTGACTACGCGCGCGAGATCGCGCGCGCTGACTTGTGAGAGGGCATACTCCCACTCCTCGGAGAGTGCGAGATTGCGCGTCATGTGCCATGAGATACCCAAGGCGTTGGCACGCCCATGGACGCTGGAGAGGCTGCGAAGGCGCGCGAGCTTGAGCTGGGTTAAGGCTCGCTGGAGTGCTTGCTCAAAGTCGGCTTGTTCGGGGAGCTCTGCGATGTAGGCGAGGAGTTCATCGCGCAACTCATCGCGCTTTTCGCGATCGCAATCCGCCTCGATAACGAAGGCACTCTCGGATTCTCTATCCCCAATGATATTGCATGACACGTCGTGCGCGAGTCCTTCCTCGTCGTGAAAGCGCGCATGCAGCCATGCCGAGCGCCCCGAGCCAAGGATGGAGCTCAGCAGGGTCAGCGCGGGCGCATCAGGATGTCCTGCCGGTGGCGTGCGCCACGCGAGCATGAGTGTGCTGGTGGGCTGGGCGAATTCGCGGCGATGGCAGCGCGGACCCCATTGGCGCGGCTCAGGGGCGATGGGAAGGGTAGGGGAGGGACTGCTTGTGAGCTCGGCTTGTAGCGCATTGACTCGCTGCATGAAGGCGTCTTCTTGGACGATGTCTCCTCCGCAGCTGCATACGATAAAGGTATTCTCAGGGCAGTAGCGTCGCTGATGGTAGTCGACCATATCCTCGTAGCTCAGTGCGTCAAAGTGCTGCGGGTAGCCGATGACGGGGAGACGTCGTGGGTGCGCGTGGTAGAGTGTCTCAATGAGGGCGCGGTAGCTGATGTCGCTGGGGCTATCATCATACATGGCCATCTCGCGGCGTATGACCTCGCGCTCGCGCTCCCATTCGTCGCGCGGGAAGCTGGGAAAAAAGACGAGCTCATGGAGGATGTGGAGGAACTCTGACCAGTGTTCTGCAGGTCCGTCAATGTGATACACTGTGCGATCCGTTGTCGTGTAGGCATTCCATTGACCGCCCAGCGAGGAGACGCGCTCGGCGAGCTGTGTGGCATCATAGCTGCGTGTGCCTTTGAATACCATATGCTCCAGCAGGTGAGAGAGTCCCGATCCGAGATGGGGAGACTCGTGAAGCGAGCCTGTGCGCACCCAGAATTGGAGCGATAGGATGGGGGGATCCCCCTGCTGCTGGAATAGGGTCGTGAGACCGTTGCTACTGAGATGCGTCTGCGTTTGCATGGAGTGATTATGCCATTTCACGATGGATATGGCAAGAAAAGCCTCTAGCTCTATTTTTCTTGGATCCTAGTTCTTGAGAATGCATCGAGAAAAGAGCTCAGAGCTTCATTTTGCGTTTGCCTCTATGTGGGCACTTGTGGTACAAATAACACCGTCATGCAAAAGACACTTTTTGAAAAAATAGCCGACAAGGAGATACCGGCTGAGCTCGTCCATGAGGATGAGTTTTGTATCGCCTTTCGCGATATCGCACCTGTGGCACCCGTGCACATCCTCCTCGTCCCTCGCAAGCCACTCGTCGATGTGACGCAGGCGCAGGGCGAAGATGCAGCGCTGATGGCTCATCTCATGCTCACTGTGGGCGTGATCGCGCGGCAAGAGGGCTTGAGCGCGGGCGGATTTCGCGTGGTGATCAACACGGGGAGCGATGGCGGTCAGACCGTCCCTCATCTCCATCTCCATATCATCGGAGGTCGTAGCCTGCAATGGCCTCCCGGTTAGAGTATTAGCTGTGTAGAATATCAGCTTTCTCTCACTCTCCTTTCTTGATATTCAACCTGTTTTCTTTCATGCCTATGTATCCCACTCATTCGCAACGGCTTCATCACTATGAATGGATGGACAAGCGTAGTGTCGAGTTCGACCGCGGTGATATCAGTCTGCGTCTTACTTTTTTAGAAAGCTCTCTGGTGCGCTGTCACTACGTGCGTGGGCAGATCTTTGACGAGATCCCGAGCTATGGGGTGGATGCTCATTATCGCTCGAAATTTCCCGCTCTCACGGAGTCAGAAGATGAGCATGCAGTCTACATATGCAGCAAGACGCTCTGCGTGCGCGTGCGCCGCGAGGATATGGGCTTGGAGTTCTACGATAGATCCACAGGCTGCCTGCTGAGTGCCGATGCCGAGGGGATGGGGCATAGAGCGCAAGAGACGATAGGTGACGATATTGTCTGGATGCTCAAGCACATGCCAGAAAAGGCCTGCTTTCTCGGGCTGGGAGATAAGCCTACCGAGCTCAACCTGCGTGGCAAGCGTCTGGAGCAGTGGAATTGTGATCACTATAGCTTCAAAAAAGATGGGGATCCTCTCTATAAGAGTATTCCTTTTTTCCTTTGCATCCAAGAGCAGTCAAGCCATGGTATCTTTTTTGACAACACCATGCGCAGCTACTTCGACTTTGGCAAGACGGATAAGACGCGCTTGCTCTTTGGCGCAGATGGTGGACAGATGGATTATTATTTTATAGGTGGGGAGAGCGCCTTGGATGTTGTGGCTGCCTATACTCGTCTGACGGGGCTTCCCGCGATGCCGCCTCTTTGGGCGCTGGGCTATCATCAGAGCCGTTGGGGCTATAAGAAGCAGCAAAATGTTATCGAGCTCACAGGGAGCTTTCGCGAGAAGCGCATCCCCTGCGATGCTATCCATCTAGATATTGATCACATGGAGCAGCGTCAGAGTCTCACGTGGAATAAGGAGAACTTCCCCGATCCCGAGCACATGATCGAGCTCCTCGAGGTACTGGGAATGAAGTGTGTGACTATCGTCAATCCCAGTATTAAAATTGATATGGATCAATACATCTGGCGTAGCGGATTTGAGCACAATGTCTACTGTCGCCGTCATGATGGCGCACTGATGGAGGGTGAGGCATGGGCGGGGATGTGTCATTTCCCCGACTTTACCTCTCCGCGTGTGCGCGGCTGGTGGGCTCGTCTCTTTATCCATGATATCAAGGAGCGTGGTGTGCGCGGGATATGGGCGGATATGAATGAGCCCGCGCTCTGTGATAACAAAAGCTTCCCCAATGACACACGCCACGATTTTGAGGGGCACTCCTGCTCGCATAACAAGGCTCACAATATCTATGGACAGGCGATGCTCATCGCCTGCCGCGAGGCAATGCTGCTGCACGCTCCGACGCGGCGTCCCTTTGTCCTGAGTCGCGCTGGCTATGCAGGACTCCAACGTCACGCTGCTACATGGACAGGGGACAATGTGGCGAGCTGGCCTCATCTGAGACTGGCGAATCTCATGGTGCAGCGCCTCAGCACGAGTGGTATCTCCTTTGCAGGCTCGGATACAGGGGGCTTTTTGAAGCAGCCTAGTGCGGAGCTCTTTTATCGCTGGATGCAGCTCTCGGCCTTCCATCCCTTTTTTCGTGCGCATTGCAATGATAACTACGGCTCGCGTGAGCCGTGGAGCTTTGGCGCAAAGGCGGAGCAGTACTGCCGCCATGCCATTGAGCAGCGCTACCGCCTCTTGCCCTATTTCTACACCTTGTTTTACCGCTACGCGACACGTGGCTATCCCATGATTCGCTCCCTCGCGCTGCAATATGGAGATCTGCAATATGCCGAGAGCGATTACCGTTGCTTTTTCCTCGGAGATGCGCTCTATGTGGTTGCCGTACATTGGATAGGCGAGAAGACCTGCGACATCCATCTCCCGCAAGGCACATGGTACAAGCTCTGGACGGACGAATGCTGTGAGGCGCGTGAAGGTCCCTACAGGATAGATATAGCCTCCGAGCACATTCCCGTCCTCGTACGCGCGGGCTGTGTCATCCCGCGCTGGCCTATCCAGCAGTACGTGGGCGAGATGGAGCATCCGCGCGTGAGCTATGAGCTCTGGTGGCTTGCTGATGGAGAGCAGGAGAGTCATCATTACGAAGATGACGGAGACGGCTATGCCTATCAACAGGGCGACTATCTCGATCATCATTTCCATTATCACAGTGAGCAGGGAAAGATGGTGCTCAAGCATGACTGGTCGGGCAATGTGCGCCTCGCTGGGCAAGATGAGGTGGATTTGCTCATTCACGGTCTACCTTCCTTGCAGCGACTCGACGTTCTCATGGATAATAATGTCATACGACATGCTCAAATCAACGAGGAGGGCGTGCTGCACCTGACGCTCCCACGTTTTTTCCAACAGGTAGACCTCCAACTTCTCGCCTCATGAACAAAAGTGCGCTAGACAAGATCGTCGATCGCTGGGAGAGACTCAGTGCCCGAGAGCGGCATAGTCTCGTGGTGCGTTTCCGCGATCAAATCACCCTCCTCAACGAGGTGCTCAATGCACTCAACGATGGGGTCATTATCTTTGATCGCAATGGCAGTGTCAGTTTTGTGAATCAAGCTGCCTCACGCATCTACGGCCGAGAGGTACGCGAGATGATGGACATCGCCTTTGAGCAACTCGTGGGACATACTTGCACGTGGGAAGAGCTCAGCACCAGCGGATATGCCATCACGCGTGATCTCCAGGTGCATTATCCCGCGCTGCGTCACTATCACTTTTTTATGACCCCGCTGGGAGGGGCAACGCCCGATGAGGCACGGGAGTATCTGCTCATCATCCAAGACGAGACTGAAAAAATAGCCGAGGGCGAGCAAGAAGCCGAGGCTGAGCAGATGAATCTCCTCGCCTTTCTCGCCAGCGGAGTCGCCCATGAGCTAGGAAATCCTGTGAACTCCCTAGGACTCAATCTCCAGCTCATCCAACGCAAGCTTGCTTCTCTCAACGACAAGCTGGACGAAGGCAACCTCCAGACCGTCACCACCCTGCTCGAAAACTCGCGTAGCGAGGTGAAGCGACTCGACACCCTGATCAAGCAATTCCTCCAATCCATGCGCCCTTCCAAGCTCCAGCGCTGCAAGGTGGACATCAATCAAGTCATCCAACGCGTCTTAGAAACGCTTGAGCCCGAGATTGCTGCGCGAGGTGTGAGCATACACGAAGACCTCATGGACGTACTCCCTGAGCTTGATGCCGATGAGGGACAGCTCTTCCAAGTCTTTTATAATCTCATCCGCAATGCCTATCAATCTATTGCAGGTTGCGATGGAGGCATACTCATCCAGACGAGCTGTAGTGATGCTGATGTCATCATTCAGGTCAGCGACACGGGCTGCGGCATATCCCATGAGCTCATGGGAAGTCTCTATGAGCCCTTTCGCACGACAAAAAAGAGTGGCACAGGGCTCGGGCTACTCATCGTACGGCGCATCGTCAAAGAGCATGGAGGCAGCCTTGGCATCGCCTCACGTGAGGGTGAGGGGACGACGGTGAGCATTCAGCTCCCCCGCGCTGAGCGTGTAACGCGCCTCTTGGTCTGAGGTGGGATAGGGATTTTAAAAGGTTATTCCGCTTTGTAATCAATGCGGAAGGGGATTTCCTCTATCTTGAGCCCCGCCTTGGTGAGTGTGTCCATGACGGAGATGACGAGTCCGAGGGAGGCTTGATCGGCGGCGGCGAGCATGATTTTCTCCCCAGCAGCTTGGGCTTCGAGAGCAGCGGTGAGCTCCTCCATGCTGAGGATCTTGCCATTGAGGGCTAGCTCGCCTGCGGAGCCTATCTCAAGCAGCAGTCCATCGCGCGACTGGCTCTCGCCGCTGAGGTGGGCGGTCTTGGGCACGTCGATGTGCAGGACGCTCACCTGCTTTTTGAACTCAGTGTGGACGATGAAGAAGATGAGCAGGATGGTGAGGATGTCGAGCATGGACACCAAGGGGATGCCTTGTTGGCTGTACTTGCGCTGGTAGATCTTCATGGCTCTAGGGACTTTGTGGGATGATCAGAGTCGTTGACGATTGGCGAGAATGTCGGCAAAGAAGGCGGTGATGAGTGCTGCGCGACGCTCGATGGAGCGCTCAAAGCTCGTCAGCGCGATGGTACCGGGTACAGAGATAGCGAGGCCAAAGATGGTCGTGTAGAGGGCTTTGGAGATGCCTAGCGTGATGCCTCCAGCGGCGTCGGCACTGCCAAAGACGCCAAAGATATCGACAAGACCCCATGCTGTCCCGAGGATGCCGAGCATGGGGGAGATGGTGGTGATCATGCTGATGGTGGCCATGCCGACGCGCTCGCCGTCGAGGTGGAGACTGAGGTGGGACTCCAGCTGCTCGCTGAGCTCTTCCGTCGCCTCATCCTTGTGCTCGGCGAGAAAGAGGACCTCGGAAGCAAGGGGGGACTGCATGAGGTGGCATTGGCGCATCAGCGCGTCGCGCGCGCCGTCGCGGCTCTTGCGAGCCTCTTGCCAGAGGGGGCGCAGCTGGCGCAGTTCTTTGCCGCTGCGCTGGCGTAGCATGTGGAAAAAGATAGCACTGAGCAGGATGACGGAGCAGAGCAGGAGGGGATAACCAAAGGGGAAGCAGGCATTGAAGAATTCCTGTAAGGTGATGATGATGGACATGGTGGGGCGAGGGTGGGGGAGGGGTTAATTGAAGTGGAACTCAAAGACGAGCTCCATCATATTGGCAACGAGCTCTTTGCGTACATTACTGGGGATGGGAGGGATGCTAGCCTTGCGTATGGCGGTGAAGGTGAAGGACTGCTGCGAGATGCTCGCTCCGCGCCGCTTCATGAGCTCCATGCTGCGCACGCTGCCATTGCCATTAATAATGAGGCGTATAATGAGTGTACCAGTCACGATGTCGCCAGCATGCTCATCGCAGGCCTGATACCAGTAGTAGGCGATACGGCGGTAGATGAGCTCGTGATAGCGCCCGAGGGGGGTGGCTGCGGCATTGAAGGATGAGCGATCTCCGAAGACAAAGCGCCCTGTACTCTGCGTTTTACGCTCCGTTGTGCGGAATCCCGGCTGGGCTGAGGGCGTGTAGG
>CAYJOV010000018.1:0-28495 GCA_964371905.1 uncultured Akkermansia sp.
CTGTCCCTTGACCCTGCTGGGCTCTGCCCAGACCCGCTGGCGAACGATCGCCAGACGATCGCTTAAGGTCCAGACCTTAAGAATCCTAGATGCTTCGCATCTTGTTTCATGGGGACGCGCTTTTGTTTTTTTATGCGTCAGTGGATGGTAATGGCATTGGGGTCAATTCTTTTTTGCTTGCGTTCTAGGATGGTTCGCGTAGAATACTTGCATTCATGCGCGCAGGGCGCAGTCTTGCCTTTTATTATGAACATCCTAGAATTCATCAGAAAAAACTCAATCCTCGTGATTATCGTGATCGCAGGTATTGTATTGGGACTAGTCATGTCTGACTATGGTCAAAAAAGCGAACAATTGGCAGGAAATATGGCGTTCCAAGTCAATGATCGTAGCTACAACGAGCAGGATGCTGGCGAGCTTGCCAGCTACGCCGAGCGTTATTTCCAAGAGCTGCTCTACGCCACTCCACGTCGCCTGCGTGCCCTCTATGATAGCGACGGCGATGGTCAGCTCACTGCAAGCGAGCAGGAGGCTTTCGCCCAAGCGATTAATGAGGATATTGATGCCCAGATGAGCATGCAGATGCTTGAGAGGACTTATCAAGATTGGCAGTACGGTTACGCGAATCAATCCGAGCTCAATCTCGCCGCCAATCGCATGATCATCCGCGAGGAGGGCGCCGCCCTCGGTATTCTCCCTTCCAAAGAGCAGGTGGATGACTACATCAAGGCGATGCCTATTTTCAAGCAACCCGACGGGAGCTTCGATCAGACTCTCTACCGCCGTCTCTCGGGCTACACCAGTGGCCGTACGGATAATATTCAAGAGCGTTATTTCCGCCAGTTCATCTCCGATCTGATGATTTGGCAGGTGCTCAAGCATCTCATCACCGATGGTATTGAGCTCGACGCGCGCGCCGCCACGGCGATGCTCAATGTGAGCTTGCAGGATATTCAGGTGAAGACGGCTTGGCTGCCTTCCTCCGCTATTCCTGCTCCTACTCAGCCTACCGAAGAAGAGGTGAAGGCCTACTGGGAGATGAATAAGGATCGCTACCTCAGCGATGCCCAGCGCAGTGTGAGTCTCTACACGTTGACTCCCGCCGAGGGGATCAGTATCGAGGAGCTCTACGCGACCTCCGAGCAGCTGATGCAGACGATTGCCGAGAGTAATCAAGCCGATATTGATCAGATGCTCGCTCAGGCTTCTAAGAATCCCGAGTACGCCCCCTTTACCTACATGAGCGCCGATGGCAAGAGTCATCAGAGCTTCCCCGCCTACACCTCAGCGAATGTGCCTGCCGCCCTCGGCATGGAGATCCAAGGCGCGCGCGGTAGCTCGACGCTGGGTGGGCTCGCCTTTGAGGTGGACTCCGCTCCTAGCATGGAGGCTCACGCTGAGAGCCAGAAGCAGGGTGTGAAGGCAAAGACGAATATCAAGCAGCTTCGCGGTTTCTACCCCACCCCAGAGGGTAAGCTGGTGCTGCTGCGCGTCGATGCACTGCTCGCCCCCGGTGTGCTGCCCTACGAGGCCGCCAAGGAGCTTGCCAAGAAGGATCTGATGCTTGAGCTGGAGCTCAAGGCTCTCACCGCGACGGCCGAGCAGCTGCAAGGCAAGATCGCCGAGGCTCTCAAGGCGGGCGATGCCGACAAGGCCTTCGAGCTCGCGACCGCAGCTGGTGCGACTGTGGAGAATTACGGTCCTGTGAATCCCGAGATCCCCAAGGGTCTTCCCACGGGCATGGATTCCGCAGCTCTGCTCACGGTGGCTTCCGGTCAGCTCGCCCCGCTCGTCGTGCTGCCCACGGAGGGCGCGCGTCTCACCGCGGTGCTGAGCCGTAGCTACGCAGACACGCCCGAGCTCGCGAATATACGCGACGCGGCTCTCCTGCCCCAGCTCAATCAGAACTACCGCGACAAGCTGATGATCGACTGGATGCACCAAGCGTACACCAAGTTCCAAGTCGGCTTTGCCAAGAAGTACACAGGCAGCAAGTAAGTACAGTACCCCTCACCCCCATAGCCTCGCCCCCTGCTCCCTAGCGGTGGGCGAGCTCTCATTTCAGCCCCTCACCTCCTACAACACATAGTATTATGTCTCTCCCTTCCCAATCTAAATTTATCGTTGGTAATGAAGCCTGCGAACGCTTCAGCTTCTACGGCATGCGCAGTATTCTTACGGCGTACATGACCACGGAGCTGCTCATGAGTGAGAAAGATGCCGTCGGTGTCATCCATATCTTTCTCGCCGTGATCTACCTCACGCCGCTCATCGGTGCTTGGCTCGCCGATCGCTTCCTCGGTCGCTACAATTGTATTCTCTATATCTCGCTCTTCTACTGCCTCGGCCATGGTATTCTCGCGCTGGGGGATCTGACGCAGGATATCGCGACGCGTCAGCAGATTCTCTTTGTCGGTCTCGGTATTATTGCCATGGGCTCGGGGGGGATCAAGCCTTGTGTGTCCGCCTTTGTGGGCGATCAGATGCAGGGGCGCAGTGAGCGCGATATGACGCGTATGTATTCGGCCTTTTACTGGTCGATTAATTTGGGCTCGTTCTTCTCCTTCCTTGTCATCCCATGGCTGAGGGATGTTTACGGCTATGGATGGGCCTTTGGCGTGCCCGGTGTGTTCATGGCTCTCGCCACGCTGATTTTCTGGATTGGTCGCAGGAAGTACCTGCACACTGAGCCCGCGCAGCCTCAGTATGTGCCCTCACTGGTGACGCGTCTGCTGCGTGGGAAGCAGGAGGCTACGGCTCGCTACGGCGAGGAGCAGATGGGCGAGACGAGCCGCACGAGCAAGGCTATCTTGTTTACTCTCGTCGTGCTTTCCGTGCTCGGCTTTGGGGGCTACTACCTCTATGAGGGGGCGGGCTCGCTGGCCGCTATGCTGGGATATGCCTCTCTCATGGCGTTGAGCTCGACGCTCGCGCTCTTTGCCTACATCGGACTGCTGCTGCTGCTCATGCTGAAGTGGGCGCAGAGTCGGGAGCAGGCGGGTTTCTTTGGCATCGCGGGGCATATGCTCTTCAAGCGCGCGGGGCTGACGGCTTATAGCGAGGAGCAGAGGCGCGATACGCGCAATTTGCTGCGCGTGTTGGTTAGCTTTGTGATGGTTATTCCTTTCTGGGCTCTCTTTGACCAGACGGCGAGTAGCTGGATCTTGCAGGCGCGTGAGATGGAGCCTTATGTGATTGCGGGCTTCCGCATCGGGGCGGAGCAGATGCAGAGCTTCAATCCGCTTCTTGTCATGACCTTCATTCCCTTGCTCACGCTGTTGGTCTACCCCTATGTGGGCAAGTATTCACGCCCCATTCGCCGTATGGGCATAGGTATCTGCCTTGCGGGGCTTTCCTACCTGAGTGTGGCTTGGCTGCAAACGCGCCTCGATGGCGGCGAGCAGCTCAGCATTCTCTGGCAGGGGCTTCCCTACCTGCTGCTCACGCTCTCGGAGATTCTTGTGAGCACCACGGGGCTTGAATACGCCTACACGGCGGCGGGGAAGACTCTCAAGAGTCTGGTTACAAGCTTCTGGTACCTCACGATCACGACGGCGAATCTGCTCGTGGTGGTGCTCACCACGCTGGTGAGCGATCCTGCGAGTACGTCGACCTTCATGCTCTATAGCCTGCTCAGTCTCGCTGTGGGTATTCTCTTCATCTTTGTCACCACGCGCCGCTCCTTCCAGCCTGAAACTGCGCCTAGTGATCAGTAAAGAAAGTCGAGATTATGAATAGATCCTCTTCTTGGCAGTACAGCGTTCTTGATGAGTGCGAGAGCACCTTTTACCCCGCGCGCAAGCTGCCCGCGTGGCATGGTGTGCAAGCGCGTCTGCAAACGCGCGGGCGCGGGCGTTTCCAGCGTACGTGGTTTGGCGAGCGGGGCGGGCTCTGGATCAGCTACAATGTGCCTCTGGATGAGAGTCTGCCTCTCCCATGGGGGCAGCTCCCGCTCGTCGCGGGGGTGGCTCTGATCCGCTCGCTGCAAGGCTATGAGATCGCGGGGCTGCGTCTGCGCTGGCCCAATGATCTACTCGTCGGTAGGGCGAAGCTCGGCGGCATCCTCGTCGAGCGTCCCGCGCCCGACATCGCCAGCATAGGGATAGGGGTGAATATAGAGAATGATATCGCCTCGCTCTACGGCAAGACCTCCGACCCAGTGGCGCGCCTACGCGATCTGCTCGGGGCGGATTGCCCCAGCGTGGATGACTACCGCGATGCGCTCGGTGAGGCGATACGTGAGACCTACCAGCTCTTTCTTGCTGGTGGTATGGCGGCACTCCAAGACGATCTCCAGCGTGCTTGGGCGGGAGCGCGCCCTGTTGTCGCCATCACGGACAGCGCACGTCATGTGGGCTTCTTTCAAGGTATAGACAACGAGGGATCACCCATCCTGCGCAATGCTTTTGGCGTGGAGGAGTGTATCCTTGGTAGGAGCATCAATCGCCTCGTTGAGATTGGGGCAGAGGGTATTTGAGAGGCGATACGCCTGTTCATCGAGCTTATAAACTTTCACGAAAAGCCCCTTCTCGTACAGGAGAAGGGGTTTTTCGTGCGTGATCAGCGTGCGCATCACTCGATTTGCTCTTGTCTTTGTAGCCCAGAGTTGCTACATTCTCAATGTGAGTCAGACGGGGATGAATCAGGGTATGCAGCAAAGAATGCTTGCGGGTGCGGTGATGCAGCAGAGTATGCGCATCTTGCAGGCCAATAGCATGGAGCTTCACGCCATCGTCTCGCAAGCCCTGCTCAGCAACCCGACTCTCGAGGAACGCCCCCTGCCCGCACGCGAGGAGGGGGAGCAAGACTCATCCGCATCGGACACGCGGGACAGCCAGTATTGGATGGAGCAGCTGAGCTCCGAGCCCAGCCTCCGAGAGCATTTGCATGAGCAGATCCAGCAGGAAGAGCTCAGCGAGGAGCTGCGCGCCGCCTGCCTCGTGCTGCTGGACTCTCTGGACTCGCGCGGCTATCTCGATGAGGATCTCGCAGAGCTGAGCCGAGAGATGGGGGCACCTATCGAGCTCTATGAGGATGCTTTGCGGCAGATCCAGCAGCTCGATCCTGCGGGCGTTGGCGCGCGCGATCTGCGCGAGTGCCTGCTCTTGCAGCTGGAGCAGCTCGATGAGGCAGAGAGCCTCGCCGCTGTCCTACTCCGTGACCATTGGCCGCTGCTCATCGAGCATCGCTATGTGGAGGCAGCAGGCATCCTGCAGGTCGACAGCGAGAGCGTCGCTGCGGCCGCGCAGCGCATTGCACGTCTCCAAGCCCACCCCGCCAGTGCCTTTGCGCGTATTGATGAGAGCATCATCTTACCCGATGTCGAGGTGCATGAGGATGAGGCAGGGGAGCTCTCTGTCGCGCTGACGGGCGAGTCTATCCCGCAGCTCACGCTCAATGCGGACTACCGCAGCATGATGGCCGAGCAGGCGGAGAATCGCGAGCTGCGCGAGTACCTGAGTCGCTGCTTTCGCGAGGCGCGTGATCTCATCAGTGCGATTGAGCAGAGGCAGGCGAGTCTGCTGCATGTCGCGCGTGCTATCGTCGTGCATCAGCGCGAGTTTTTCCTGCGAGGGGCGACATTCATGAAACCGCTGAAGATGGAGCAGATCGCCAGCGACACGCAGCTCCATCTCTCCACTGTCTCCCGTGCCGTGCGGGGGAAGTACCTGCGCTGCCGTCAGGGGCTCTTTGAGCTGCGCTCCTTTTTCCAACGCGCCGTGGGAGAGGGCGAGCACACGCAGAGCATCAGTCGCGTCCATGCGCAGCTGCGCGAGTGGATCGAGCTTGAGGACAAGAAGTCACCGCTCAGCGACAATGCACTCGTCTCCCTCTTTGCCGATGAGGGGATGATCATCGCACGTCGCACCCTCGCCAAGTACCGCGAGCAGCTGGGAATTCCGACGGCGGCACAGCGTCGAGAATAAAAAAAATTGTCACCCTTGTAGATTCCTATAGCCCTTTGCGTTCTTAGGAGTAAGGAGGTCAATTCCTTCTTCGCGCGAAGTTAATCCAACAACACCAAACCAATAACATCATCAATATGAACAAACTTTTATGCACCATGCTTTGCGCCTTGCCCTTGCTCTCCAGCAGTGCAAGTGCACTCGAGGCACAGAGCGCCCCCGTCGCTGCCACCTACGAACAATCCCTCGGCCAGCGTCACCAAAGCCACCGTGGAGGGCATCGCGGACACTCCTCCCATCGTGGACATTCCACCAAGCGTGTCATCCATCATCATCGCGGTCATCGTCATCATGGACCACGTTACCATCGCGGGCACCGTCACCCTCATCCCCCTGTACGAGTCTACCATCCTCGCCCCGTGCGTGGCCTGCTGTGGCGTCTCCTCTTCTGGTAAGAGAATGATATGATCCCAACCCCCCTTTCTTCTTTCGCGCAAGTTATCGACTTGCGCGAATGTTTTTTTGTAGCGCGTCAGAATTCTCTTATGAACTTACTGCGCCGTCTGGCGGTACGCATAGCCTTCTATGTGCGCTTGGAGCTCGCCTAGCAGGAAAAACGACCCGCAGGCGAGGGCGCGCGGGTGCTGCGCATGCACGCCATCAAGTCCCGCCGAGATACAGGCATGCTCTACAACAGGCTTGGTGCTGCGCTGGCTGATGAGCTCGGCGAGCTCGGAGACAGGCATGATGCGCGCCGAGTCCACAGGCACGAGATGCCAGTGGGAGACGAGGGGATTGAGGATGTCAATCACGCGGGGCAGCTCCTTGTCTGCGGAGCAGGCAAAGAGGCAGGGGACGGGCTCGCTGCCGTAGGTCGCCTGCCAGTTGGTGACGAGGGCACGCATGGCGTGGGGATTGTGCGCGCCATCGAGGATGAGGGTTTTCCCTGCGGCGGTGGTGACGCGCTCAAAGCGACCCGCCCAATGCACGTCCGCGAGGGCTGCGGTGATGAGCTCGTCGCTGAGGGGCTGCTTGTGCTTGTCGGCTGGCAGAGCTCGCAGGGCGTGGAGGGCGAGCGCGGCATTCTCGCGCTGGTGTGCTCCTGTGAGGGAGAGTGTCCACGCGCTAGGCAGTGGGGGCGCTGCCGCGAGGAGCTCGGCACCGATGGCGCAGCAGTGATCGCGGATGACGGCGGCCGCAGCGGGCTCTTGGGGGGCTGTGATCACCTTGTTGCCTGCGTGGATGATGCCCGCTTTTTCGCCGGCGATGGCGGCTAGCGTCTCGCCGAGGTACTGGGTATGATCGAGCGCGATGGGCGTGATGATGGCGACATCCTTGGCGATGGCATTGGTGGCATCGAGACGTCCTCCCATGCCTGTCTCAAGGATGAGCAGGTCGCAGCCCTGCTCTTGGAAGTAGAGGAGAGCCAGTGCGAAGACGAGCTCAAAGAAGGTGGGTGTGCTCTCTCCCCAGCCTGCGACATGCTCGCGCAGTCGTCGGATGAGCGCGCCGAGTCGCGCGTCAGAGATCATCTCCCCATCCACTCGGATGCGCTCATGAAAGCGCACCAGATGCGGGGAGGTGAAAAGCCCTGTGCGGTAGCCCGCTGCTCGTGCGATGCGCTCCACCGTGGCGCAGGTCGAGCCCTTGCCATTCGTCCCCGCGACGTGGATGACGCGCGTCTGCGGGGCGACGCTGGCGACATCCAGACTGCGCAGGAGGCGCGTGATGCCCGCGAGCCCCAGCTTGATACCAAAGAGCTGGGTGCTGTAGAGCCAGTCGAGCTCGGCGCAGAGGTCGTTCATCGTTGATTGTTTAGTAGCGGTAGCTATCGGGCTTGTAGGGACCCTCGACGCTGACGCCGATGTAGTCGGCCTGCTCGGGCTTCAGGACGGTGAGCTTTACCCCGAGCTTCGCAAGGTGGAGGCGTGCGACCTCCTCATCGAGCTGCTTGGGCAGCACCTCAACGCGGGGCGTGGGGGTGGCGCGCTGCTCCCAGAGGGCGATCTGAGCGAGTACCTGATTGGTGAAGCTGTTGCTCATCACAAAGGAGGCGTGGCCTGTGGCGCAGCCCAGATTCACGAGGCGCCCCTCGGCGAGCAGGTAGATGCTATGACCATCGGGGAAGCTGTACTTGTCCACCTGAGGCTTGATAGTGCTGCGGCTGATGCCGTCGAGTGCCTGCAAGCGGCTGACCTGAATCTCATTGTCAAAGTGACCAATATTGCACACAATGGCCTGATCCTTCATACCCTGCATGTGCTCCAGCGTGATGATGTCGCGATTCCCCGTCGTGGTGACGTAGAGGTCGGCATAGGGGAGGGCGTCCTCAATGGTGAGCACGCGGTAGCCTTCCATCGCGGCTTGGAGGGCGCAGATGGGGTCGATCTCGGTGACGATGACTTGTGCACCCTGTCCGCGCATGGCTTGGGCGCAGCCCTTGCCTACGTCGCCGTAGCCGCAGACGACGGCGACCTTGCCCGCGAGCATGATGTCGGTGGCGCGCTTGATGCCGTCGGTGAGGCTCTCGCGGCAGCCGTAAAGATTGTCGAATTTGCTCTTGGTCACCGAGTCGTTCACATTGATGGCGGGGATGAGCAGCTTGCCCTCGCGCTCCATCTGGTAGAGGCGATGCACGCCCGTGGTGGTCTCCTCGGAGACGCCCTTGAGCTCGGGTATCCAGCGATGGAAGACACCGGGCTGCTCGCTAGCGATGCGCTTGAGCAGAGCCTTGATGATGGCTTCTTCCTCGCTCTCGGAGGGGGTGTCGACCCAGTCAGAGCCGTCTTCCATCTCGTAGCCCTTGTGCAGCAGCAGTGTCGCATCTCCGCCGTCATCGACGATGAGCTGAGGACCGAGGCCGTCGCGGTGGCTGAGCGCCTTCCACGTGCAGTCCCAGTATTCCTCGAGAGTCTCGCCCTTCCACGCAAAGACGGGGATGCCTGCGGCGGCGATGGCGGCGGCGGCGTGGTCTTGGGTGGAGAAGATGTTGCAGCTCGCCCAGCGTACCTCTGCGCCGAGCTCGACGAGTGTCTCGATGAGGATGGCGGTCTGGATGGTCATGTGCAGTGAGCCCATGATGCGCACGCCCGCGAGGGGCTTTGCTGTGCCGTACTTTTCACGGCAGGCCATGAGTCCGGGCATTTCGTATTCTGAAACTTCTATTTCTCGGCGTCCCCAGTCGGCGAGGGACATGTCTGCTACTTGATAATCCAGAGTGCTCATAAAACAAGATAAAATGGAGTGGCGATCCTACCCCATAAGGGGGAAGAAGTCAATGCTTATCCGTCTCGTCGCGAGCAGAGGCGGCGCGACTGTGCGGGATGTTCTCGGGGCTCGGGGGAGGGGAGGCTTATTCCTCCTCCTGCTCGCTCTCGGTGGGCTCGCGGGGGACAAACTTCGTGAACTCGCCGTGGAAGCTCAGGTAGATGCTGCCCACCGAGCCGTTACGGTTCTTGGCGAGTAGCAGTGTGGACTTGTTGCCCGCCTCCTGCTTTTCCTCGGCGGTGCTGGCGTAGTAGCCAGGGCGGTAGAGCAGACCAATCATGTCGGCGTCTTGCTCGATTGCGCCCGATTCACGCAGGTCACTCATCTGGGGAGTGCCCTTGCTCTTGCCCACGCGGTTTTCGGGGCCACGGTTCAGCTGCGCGAGCACGATGACGGGGATGCCGAGCTCCTTGGAGAGGCTCTTGAGACCGCCCGAGATCTCGGCGATCTCACGCTCGCGGCTTCCCTGTGCCTGCTTGGTATGCGAGCGCATGAGCTGGAGGTAGTCGATGCCGATGAGGGCGAGATCGGGGTTTTTCTGCACCACGCGGCGCGCCTTCGCGCGAAGGGCGGAGATGGAGATACCGGGGGTGTCATCAATGATGAGCGAGCTGTCGTGGAGCTCCTTCATCGCGGAGTTGAAGGCCTTCATCTCATTCTTGCTCAGCGTGCGCTTGAGATTGAGCTGCGTGCGGCTCACCTGACTGCGGGCAAAGAGCAGACGCTCGACGAGCTGCACGCTGGGCATTTCGCAGGAGAACATGAGGGAGGGCTTTTTGAGATCGAGCGCGACATGCTCGATGATATTGAGCAGGAAAGAGGTCTTGCCCATGGAGGGACGAGCGGCGATGACGAAGAGTTCACCAGACTTCAGACCATTGATCTTTTGGTCGAGGACGGGGAAGCCGCTCGTGATGCCGAGGAAGCCCTCCTTCTGGCTCATCATGCGCTCCACATTCGCCATGGCTTCGCGTATGTCGCTGCTCATGCTCCACTCATCGGCCTTGGCAGAGCTTTGGCGTATGCGGAGCACCTGCTGCTCGGTCTCATCCAGTATCTGCTCAATTTCGGCTTCACTCGTGTAGGCGGAGCTGGCGAGCTGATTGCTCGTCTGGATGATGGAGCGGCGGATGAACTTCTCCTTGAGCGTCTCAAAGTGGCTAGCAAAGAGCGCGGTAGAGGTGGAGAAGGTGAAGATGTCCGTGAGCCCAGCATGGCCGCCTACGGCATCAAGACGCTTGCTATCGGTGAGCTCTTGGAGGACGGAGGTGGGATCGATGGGGATGCTTTTTTCGTAGCGGGCACGAAAGATCTCCCAGAGAATGCGGTGAGCGGGGATGTAAAAGTACTCCTCATTCATCCCCTCGGAGATGGACTGGGAGATAATGCTCATCGGGTCGATAGTCATCATGGATAGAAGACTCTTTTCCACGCCAGGTGCTTGGGGCATCAGCAGCGTAGGCAGAGCATCTCGACTGGCGGATTGGTGTAGATCCAGAGTGGTACGATCGGATGTCATAGCAAGGCTCGTATTCTATCACGCGCGCATGCGAAGGCAAGCAAAAAAAAAGGCACGGAAGAGTCCACGAAAAAACGCGTAACCATCAGATGATTACGCGTTTTAAGAAGTAGCAGGAAGGTGATTTGAACACCCGACCAAAGGCTTATGAGTCCTCTGCTCTACCACTGAGCTATCCTGCCGTTTGTTGCGAGGGCAGTATACAGAAAGTTGGCGTTTTTGTCGAGTAAAAAATCGCAGTAAATGAAAAATAATCTGGTGCGGAGATTTAATTCCTTAAACATGAGAGAGATTTTTTATGTCTATCAGGAGACTCATGCAGTAGGGCTGCAGTTATCCGTGCTTTTCTGCGTGCTCTGAAGTGTGATCATTGAGCTGAAGCAGCCAGTTTTTAAAATCATCAAGCAGCTGGCTATTTTCTCTTAATAGCTTCTGAGTGAACATGAGCTTGATTGAGTCACCGGGAGGATTTTGCACGGCGAGCCATGAGTACAATTTTGCCTTTGAACGATGTACTGATTTATAGATGTTTGCGTGATTATTTCTCCCTCTTTCTAGCCCATCAATAAAGGATTCTGCAGAATGAATAAGCGTATCATTTTTTTTGATTAGAGTGAAAATGAAATCTTCTAGCATCCCTGCTTCTAGATTATTGGGTAACATCCAAAAACCTACGGTGATATTCTCACTATCATCAGGAGTGAAGATGGAGCCATGCCCTGCGAGTTTTGTGTCTTTTGTAATGGAGGCAGTATAAAACCCAGACCTGATGAGTATATCGCGAAACGAAGTCCATGATGCGCGTGGATCTTCATCAGCATCAATGAGAACCCATAGCTTTCGATGCACTTGGTAGTTTTTTAACTCGTTTTTGAGGGCTTTTTTTAGCTGTTCGATACCAGTTTTTTTGATGATGTGAAATTGTTGCTCTATACCGAGATAGGGGCAAAGCTGCATGATGAAGAAATCATCATGTTTGCCTTCAACCAAGAGGCTGGAGGTGTATGTTTTTTCTTTTGACTTTTGACTCATTATCGTACCTCGGTATCACTCGTTGCAATGTAGTCTAGCTCATCAGCGTCATCGTAGCTCGTGGCAATGATCTCTCCGCGGCGCTCTTGCAGGCGTATAATACTGCCTTTTTGATGACGCGCAATGGCGGAAAAGCTTCTTACGCAGTCATCGCTATGGGTGGTTGCGAATACTTGTATATGAAGTTTCTCGGCAACGTTGAAAATCATTTCCCACAGCTTCCTTTGGACGCTATAATGCAAGCCACTGTCGAATTCATCAATGAGGAAAATGCCGTTTTTGCAGTTGACCATGGTTAAAATGATGGCAAGAATACGATTCACCCCATCGCCCATGCTCGAAAGCTTCACTCGTTGTTCCGAGTTTTCATTGAGCACAAAGGCAACTCTTCGTGAGCTTCTCCTATTGCGATCAGTTAAAAAGTTAATTTCTTTAATGTGTGGGTTGATAATCCGAAGAGCTTCTACAACGAGTGGTGACAAATGAGATAATGCAATATCGTCAAAGAGCTCGGGTAAATCTCGAATTTCTGTCAGATTAAGTGGTACATATCCGCATGGAGTTTGAGCTGTTTTGGAGCTAGCATAGCGCATAATCCCTCTATCTAAGAAATAGTTAACAGGATCTACAGAATTGTTGATGGAGACACTAAGAGAATTGGGAAAGAGAGGCACATTCTCCTGAGTCGAGTCAGGTTCGAATTCTAAATGACGACTAATACGAGGTGTATGACTTAATTTAATCGTCAAACACTCGTTGTCATTTTCCTTGATTACAATGGGATCATTAAAGAATGATTCGGTGTCAAAATTAGAATAAAGGCTAGATAAGGCTGCTATATTATCCTCAAGCACCTGCTCCTCTTGCACTCGATAAGCTAGAGATTCGCCGCGCCATGTCAACAGTTCGTTGATTTGATGTATATCTCCTTTAGTTGCAAATAAATAAATGGCTTCTATTAAGCTGGATTTGCCCACATTATTTTTGCCTACGAAAAGGTTGATTCTTTCAAACTTCTTGATGCAAAAATTATTGAGATTTTTGTAATTTTTTATGCTAATACTCTCCATTACTTACTGACTGGGATAGAAGTGACTAGAACTCTGCGCACTCTCTTACACGCTCAGCTCTTGCGTAGTATTGCAGATTTCCTCTCTCAGGTCAAGATATGTTCTGTGCGTATGCTGCCGCTACACGTAGCGTCTTTTCTCAAAGAGGTGCTGGCGGCTGGGGTCGGTGGCGACGAGGTGGGTGTAGGCAATGGCGAGTGCATCGGCGGCATCGGGCTCGGGGGTCTCGCGGAGCTGGAGCAGTGCGCGCATCATGAAGGCGACTTGGGCTTTCTGCGCAGCTCCCTTGCCCACGGCGGCCATCTTGACGCTGGAGGGGGGATACTCCATGATGGGGAGCTGATGCGCCGCCCCTGCGATGAGGACTGCCCCGCGCGATGAGCCCATGGCGATGGCGGTGCTGCGGGATTGGACGTGGATGATGGCCTCAATGGCGATCTCGTCGGGCTGCCATCGCTCGATGAGCTCGCAGATGCTGGCATGAATGCGGCTCAAGCAGTCGCTTTGCTTGAGCCGTGCGGGTAAGAGCAGCGTCCCGTAGTCGAGCGCGCGTGGTTGGCGAAAGTCGCCTTCCACGACGGCATAGCCCGTGTGCCGGATGGCGGGGTCTATGCCGAGGACGCGCATGAGAGGGAGTGTGCTGCGGTGTATAGGGGGGGGCTAGCTAGCCGACGCGTTGCGCGCAGCCTTAGCGGCGGCGGCGTCCTGCGGGGCGTGGCTTGCGCAGGGGGCGCAGGGGCTTCTCCTCAAGGAGGGCGGTGTAGGCGTAGTCGAAGTCCGCGAGGCGGCGACGCTCGATTTTTTGATTGATAAAGCCCTCGATGCAGGTGGCAAAGTCGATCTCATCGGCCGTCAACAGTGTGAAGGCATCTCCCGTCGCCTCGGCGCGGCCTGTGCGGCCGATGCGGTGCACGTAGTCTTCTGCATTCTCAGGGACGCGGTAGTTGATGACGTGGGTGACGTCGTTGATGTCGATGCCGCGTGCGGCGACGTCGGTGGCGACGAGGATGCGGTACTTGTCCTGCTTGAAGCCTTGGAGTGCCTCGGTGCGCTCGCGCTGGTTGATGTCGGAGTGCATGACGGCGACTTCCTTGTCCCAGCCTGAGCTGCTGAGCAGGTAGGCGACGCTGTCGGCCTCTTTGCGCGTGCGGGTGAAGACCATGAGGTTGGTGAACTCGAGCGACTTGATCAGGGCGATGAGCAGCTCGTCGCGCTGGTCGAGGCCGACGGGGTAGAAGGCATGCGAGATGGTGGCGGCGACTTCGCTACGCGCGATGGTGACCTCAATGGGGTCTTCCTTCAAGCACCACTTGGCGAATCCTTGGAGGATCTGCGGCATGGTGGCGGAGAAGAAGAGCGTCTGGCGCGTGTCCCATGGGCAGAGGTTGACAATCTTGCGCACGATGGGGAGGAAGCCCATGTCGGTCATGCGGTCCACCTCGTCGAGGACGAGCGTCTTGATGTGCTTGAACTTCATCGTGCCACGGTAAAAGTGGTCAATGAGTCGCCCTGGGGTGGCGACGACGACGTCGACGCCGCGTTGCAGGTCTTCGCTCTGCTTGCCATAGCCTATGCCGCCGTAGAGGAGGCCTATTTTGATGTCGGTGTGGGCGGCGTATTTGCGGAAGGACTCGGCGAGCTGGTCGGCGAGCTCACGGGTGGGCTCAAGCACGAGGATCTGGGGGACGCCGAGTGGCTCGATGGTGGAGAGCAGCGGGAGGGCAAAGGCTGCTGATTTCCCCGTGCCGGTTTGGGAGGCACCGATGATGTCCTTGCCCGCGAGAATGAGGGGGATGGCTTCGGCTTGGATGGGCGTGGGGGTTTGGTAGCCGCTTTCTTCTACGGCTTTGAGGACAGGGGCGGAGAGACCAAGCTCTTCAAATGTCATGTTGTGGGTTATTTCTTGGTGTGTGTGGTGGATAAAAAATCTGTGACGAGCGAGCGATTGCTCTTGATTGCTATTGCCCGAGGCGGATGCTTCGCCGCGTGCTAGGTGAGGTAGGGATTGGAGATGAGCTCCTCTCCTATGGTGGTGCTGGAGCCGTGTCCTGAGTAGACACGTGTATGCACATCCAGCGTGAGGAGCTGCGTGCGTATGCTCGTGAGCAGGGTTTCGAGGTTGCCCCCGGGGAAGTCGGTGCGACCGATCGAGCCGTTGAAGAGCGCATCCCCGCTAAAGATGATGCCCTGATCGGGTAGGTGAAAGGCGAGGCTATCCTCGGAGTGACCGGGGACGTGGTAGACCTTCCACGCGAGACCGCCCCAGTCGCCTGTGCGTGTCTTGGTGCCGAGGACAGAGTCGATAATGTAGGTCTCAATATGCAGGCTCATCCCCCATGCGGCGTTGGCGAGATCGGCAAGGGTGAGCTTGGGATCATAGGCGCAGCAGGCATGGACGCGGCAGCCGTAGGCCTCGCGCATCACGGCGACATCCTCGATGTGATCGAAGTGCTGGTGGGTGAGCAGGAGGTCAGTGACTTTCTTGTCGGGGAAGTTCTTGACAATCCATTTGGTCATGCCAGAGGGCGCGTCAATGGCGACAAGACCCTGCTTTGTCTCCAAAACATAGCCTGAGCAGAGGACGAGCCCACCTTCATAAATGCATACACGTGATGGCATGCGGGGAGTATACACGCGCGTCTTATCTTTGGCGAGCTAAATATCTTGTGCATACGAGCAAATGACGCGTGCAGGGATCTAATTTCTGCTGATTGCGCGCATTGACATGGATTCTTGAACGTGTTAAGCTGTGGGGAACATGATTAATACTTCTCTCTTGACTCGCTGTAGCAATGCGCATGCGGTTTCGGGGTTTGAATCAGAGATTCGCCACCTTGTTCGCGCTGAGCTTGCTAGCTGCTGCCAGCTCCAGTCCTACCCCAGTGGTAATTTGCTGGCGACTCTGCCCGATGCGTGCTGTGTGGGCGGTGAGTCTGCGCCGCGCGTGATGTTTGATGCGCATATGGATGAGGTGGGCTTTATGGTGCAGAGTGTGACAGCTGATGGTTTTTTGCGTTTTGTGCCTCTGGGGGGGTGGTGGAATCACTCCTTGCCCAGCCAGCGCGTGATCGTGCGGGCACTAGATGGTAGCAAGCATCTCGGCGTGATAGGGACCAAGGCGCCGCATCTCATCCCCGCCTCTCAGCGCAATCAGGTGATGGCGACGGAGGATCTTTTTGTCGATATGGGCGCGAGCAGTGCTCAGGAAATAGCGTCGCTGGGGATAGAGGCGGGCTGTGTGATCACGCCCGATGCCTCGATGAGTCCCCTGTCTGTGCCTCATCGCTGGATGGGCAAGGCCTTTGACAATCGCGTGGGGGTCTACACCCTCATTGAGGTGCTCAAGCAGCTCGCAGCCGAGGCTGCGTCTGATCCGCTCCCCTGTCGCGTGAGCGCTATTGCCACGGTGCAGGAGGAGCTCGGGCTGCGTGGTGCCAAGGCGATCGCCCCTAGCATCATCCCCGATGTGATGATCGTGCTCGAAGGCCCTCCTGCCGATGATACGCTGGGTATGCCCGCCTCAGGGCGCACAGGCGAGCTGGGCAAGGGAGTGCAGGTGCGCCTCTATGACCCGACACATATCACGCATCCAGCGCTCGCCGCGCTCGTGCGCGAGGTGGCGGCCGCTGAGAATATCCCCGTCCAGTGGGCGGTGCGTCACTCGGGCGGGACGGACGCGGGCGCGACCTATTCGAACTGGCAGGGCATTGCTAGCATCGTGCTCGGTGTCCCCGTGCGCTACCTGCATAGCCATCAGGGTATTGTCGATGAGCGTGATATAGCAGCGATGCAGGCTCTGAGCTGTGCTCTGGCGCGTGCTCTCACAGCTGAGAGGCTAGCAGAGCTGCTGGAGCTCTCGTGAGGCTTTCTACCCTCCTACATGTCTAGCTACTCCTCTCCATGAAGGCCTACTACAAGCCCGCCCCCGAGCCCACACCGAGCCCCCGCACTACCTATCCTCAGTCACCGGTTGCAGCACCAGCTTTTCACCAAGGCGGGCTGACGCGTGAGCCGCAGGGAGGTCTGCCTCCCGATGAGCTTGAGCCTGATTTTGAGCCTGACTGGGATGAGTCTGATGAGTGGGACGAGCCTGAGATGGAGCTAGGGGAAGCGTCTCCTGCGCCGCCTCCTTCTACACCGCCGCCGCCGTCGCTGCAAGATGCCCCTGCTGCTCCAGCCGTGGGTGCTGCTCGCATCCTCTGGGTGGATGCTGCGCGCGCTATTGCGATGTTTTTTATCATGTGGCTTCATGTGCGCACGTCTCCCGAGTGGCTCTCACCGCCTGTGGGGGGCGCGATTTGTTTGTTTTTTGTCCTAGCGGGGTACTTCATGCCTCGTACGGCTCGCCGTTGTGCAGAGCGCACCCTGCAGCTTGCTCTAGCGTGGTTGATCTGGTCTTGGCTGACGGTGATCTTGGGGGCGATTTTTGATGACAAGTTTGTTTTTGATTGGAATCGCGTCTTTGGGATCAATGCGGCTTCCTATAATACCCCTCTGTGGTTTCTGCGCAATCTGATCATCTTTCACGTCATCTTTTGGGGCTTGATGGTGCTGCGCATTCTGCCTCTAGGCTCGCTGGTCGTGCTGGCACTGTGTGTGATCTGGCCCTATGATATGGATGGGGAGCAGCACACGCATCTCCTATTCAGCTGGATCATGGCGGTGAGCGTGGGTTTTGCCCTGCAGTCCATCAAGCTCGCGCGTCTGCATGAGCTGATGCAAAAGTACTTTTGGTGCATCGTCGTGCTGGCAATTTCCTTGCTCATCATCACGGCTCTGAAGCTCCCGATGATGGAGCATACCCTGATCTCTTACACGCTCGCGGAGGATTGGTTCACGATCGACTTTTCGCTCTCCGACATCCCTTGGGATTCCTATGGCTTTGCGCTGGCGTATTGCGCTATTGCGTTGATATTGTCCAAGCTAGCCCCCAAGGTGGAGCTCTGCCTCGCTCTCGTGGGTAAGAATATGATGTTTGTGTACGCGGGGCATACCCTGCTCTATGGCTTCCAAATAGGTCTTGACCAAGAGGTCTTTGGAGGTATGCTGGGCGATGGCGTATGGCTGCCCATCGTCGCGATGCTGCTGCTCACCATCGCTTCGCATTACCTCTGCCGTTGGTTCCCCAATCTCATGGTGCTGCTCGGCAGCCTGAGCCCGAGCAAGGGGAGTTGGTTTAGAAAATAAAGGGGGATGGGCTCTCAGAGCGTCAGAGAGCCTGCTCGATGAGCTCGATGATGCGCGGCACGGGCAGGAGGCGTCCCTTGCCCTCATCGCCACAGGCGAGCATGCCTCCCTCATCCGGCCCATGGATGCTGTGTAGGGGGCGCGCTGCGAGTGCAGCTGCATTCGCCTGTGTCGCGGTATGCGCCCACATGCGTCCATTCATCGCGGGAAAGATGAGCACGGGGCAGGTGCAGGCGAGGTAGAGGCTTGTGAGCGCATTGGGCGCGAGTCCGTGTGCCATGCAGGCCATGGTATTGGCACTCGCGGGGACGATGCAGAGTAGGTCTGCCATCTTGGCGAGCTTGATATGGGCGGGCTGCCATTCGCTTACCTCGTCTTCAAAGGTCGTGATGACGGGCTGGCGCGAGAGTGTCATGAGCGTCAAGGGCGTGACAAATTGTAAGGCTGAGGGTGTGCACACGCAGTGCACCTCATGCCCGTGCTTCACCAGCTGAGAGGCGATATCTGCCGCCTTGTAGGCCGCAATAGAGCCTGTGATGCCTAAAACGATGGTAGCCATAGGAGAGGGGAGGGGGCTGATCAGAGAATGGCGCGCATTCCCTGATCAAAGGTCAATAGGGTTTTACTCAGCATCAATCTCCACGATCATATTGAGCTCGACCGCCACGCCGAGCGGGAGGCTGATCACGCCGACTGCGGAGCGTGTGTGGGCGGCCTCGGGGCCAAAGAGCTCGACGAGGAGATCGGAGGCACCGTTGAGCACCTTGGCCTGATCGACGAAGTCGGGGGTGCAGTTCACAAATCCATTGATCGCCACGATGCGGCGCATCGGCTCAAAGCTCCCGAGCTCGGCCTTGATGACGGCGAGGCGATTCATGAGGCAGAGTGCGGCGGCGCGCTGCGCCTGCTCGATGGTGACATCCTCACCCAGCTTGCCGTAGACGGACTCATCGCCATTGATGGCGATGCCGCCGGAGAGGTGGAGGTAGTTGCCCGTGCGGATGCACTGGACATAGGAGCCGACGGGGGCGGGGGCGGGGTGGAGGGTGAGACCTTTTTCTTCGAGAACGTGTTCGTTGAGTTGCATACCCAGCCACTCTACACGGCACGCGCCGCCTTGGCAAACAAAAAATAGCATCCTGCCTGCCCTCTGCCTCGCTCAGCTCTTGACAAAGCGCGACTTTCCTGTAGACTCCTTGCCGATGAGTATCCCCATTCTCAAGCTTCCTACATCGGACTATGACCAAATACGCACGATGCACAATCAGCGTCTCATCCATGTCCTACGCACGGAGGTGCTCGCGCCCGATCGCCTAGCGCGCTTTTCGCCCCGCCCTCCTCGTGAGCATGATGCCTATGTGGTCGTGCGACTCGGTGGCTCGGTCAAGGTGAATCTGCTCTTGGAGGGACGCGTCGTCTTCCATTGTGTCTTTTTGCCTACTGAGCGGGACTAGAGAGCAGCATTCTCCTAGTAGACATAGGGTGGCATCTATCTATAGAGAGACGCCCAAGACGACTGCGCGAGCGCTAGGGGCGTACTCGCGCAGTGATTTTTTGTTGACAGGTCCTTGTTGTTAGTATCTAATATGAGGATATCCCCTACCTATCATTGAGCTATAATAATACGCATTAAAGAAAACCTATCTCCTTACATGAAATTAATCCTTCCACGCGCTCTTCGACGCACTCTACTCGCCGCGATATGCCCCTTGGCGACTCTATCCCCTGCGCTCTCTGCTGCGACAGTAAGCTCCTCGGGCGGTATCCTCACCGTCACAGGCACAGGCACGGCTGACCTCCCTGCGTGGTCGAGCAGCGACAACGGCATCGTTTTTGACGACACCACTGATGGCACCGTCGTCTCCTACAGTGGGCTCCTTCAAAATATGAGCAGCTTCACGGTCAATTCCGATGGCGCCACCCTCCAGAACTCCCCCACCAACACAAGCTGGGGCGCGATTGTCGCGGCAGCGACGCTCGACATGGAAATCAACGGCGACTTTACCCTCAAAACCGTCGGCGGAGCAACGTCGGATCAATTCTACCGCAACTTCGCCCTCAGTGCCAATACCGTCAATATTGATATCGCCAGTACCAAGACATTCAACTATATCGGTGACATCGCAGCAGACCCCGGTGCTGCGCTCAATCTCACTGGTGGTGGTACCTTCACCTACACACGAGATGATGTAGCAGATGGTTCTAATAATCAACATGACGGGAATGTTGCTATCAGCATCTCGGAAGGCACGACGATGAATATCGCGGGCAACGATGCCTCGAGTATGAACATCCTCCTCTTCGAAGGCACCATCACCCTCGATCAAGGGAATCTCACCCTGATGACAGGAGATGTCATCCTGCACAACGCCCTCTCCCTCACAGGGGCGAGCACGATATCAGGGGCTACGGATCTCACATTCGACAATACGCTCAACCTCAACGGCGGTGGTAGTCTCAATCTCGGAGCTATGAATGTAGACTTCAGCTCCCTGACACTCGATGGTGCTGGTCTCTCAGTAGGGTCGGGCTTTAGCTTCACAGGCACGGGCATCACGGGGCTCACAGACGGCGCGAGCGCGAATATCGCGGGGCTTGAAAACACAGAAACAGCCACTTGGTCTCAGTCTGGTGATACTTGGACGCTGAATATCGCTGGCTACACCCCACGCGATCTCATCTGGGCTGGTGGTGATGGAAATCTCGCCGTTGGCACAGGCGGCTGGACCGTCGGTGGCGCATCAGCAAGCTTTGCGAATAACGATCATATCACCATCGCAGGTGCGAATGGTACGATCACCGTCGAAGGCGACATCACGGTCTCCAGCATCACCGTGACGGGGGATGGTAACTATACCCTCGTCACCGCGGGCCCGACACACGACTCGCTGAGCAACGCGGGCGGGCTCATCAAGAATGGTGCTGGCATTCTCGCCCTTGATGGTACACTCGGACTCACCGGAAACAAGCAAATCAATGAGGGGATGCTCTTCATCGTCTCCGCTGATGCACTTGGAGAAGGTGAGCTCAGTTTCGCGGGAGGCACGACCCTCACTGTCGCGAACTCACTAGGAGATGTCACTGTCGCTGGAGGCAACTATGTTCGCCGCACCCCCTATTTCAATGTGGTTGTTCTCACCGGCACCACCTTCACCGAAAACGTCAATCTCCAACTCGGGGCTGGTGCGACGAAGATTAGTGGTGGTGGTACCTACCAGATTCAGAAACTCCTGCTCAATCAGCCCAATACGTCCAGTCCTAGCACCTTGAACATCGAGTCTGGCACCACGCTCGTCATTCAAAGCGACGCTCTGAACACCTCAGGTGGAGCGGGTGCCTTTATGGTAGGTCATTACAGCGGCGTGACCAATACCATAAATATCGATGGTACACTCACCTCCGCGGCAGGCATCTCGACGAATGCAGGTACGGGAATCATCAATGTGAATCATGGAGGTACGCTCAACCTGCAAAAGGGGCTCGCCGTTGCGGCTGTAAACACAGCGCCCACCATCAATGTCGAATCGGGTGGTACTCTCACTCTCTGGGAGAAAGGTACAGGGGGATCAGCTGGTAAAAATTTGACTGTTAATATCAAATCTGGAGCCTCCCTCGCAGCAGGTGGTACAGCTGCTGTCACGGTCTCAGATAGCCTGAACTATGCGGAGAATGCTAATGTCGTCTTTGATGGGGGTGCCGCAGGGCTCATCCTTGATCACGAGGTCGACCTCGGTACTGGCGGTGCGACACTCAGGGGCAACGTCACCTTCAACGCGGACTCCAGTATGCGCTCCATCCTCTCCGAGAATGCTCTCCTCGTGGGGCGAGATGCGACTCTCAGTGTTGGTACGAGCATAACTTTGGCTGACTGGGCGATTACCGCTCATGATGCAGTAGCCCCCATTACGATTCAAGCGCAGAATGGAGCCAATGCGACCTTCAACAGCACTCAAGCCATCAATGCCGTCATCACCAATGCCAAGCTATCCAAGAGTGTTCGGATTGAGAACACGACGCTCAAAGACAGTAGCGTAGCAGCAGGCACGACCCTGACGCTGATTGGAAATGTCACACTGGATAACACCCAATTTGCGGCAGGTTCAGGCGTGACAGCTATGTCTCTCACAAGCCTCACAGTCAAGGATGCTGACGCTGCCACACTCACGACCCTCTCCACGCTCGATACCTCCGCTGTCGATCTGACGCTCTCAGGAAGCATTGACGTGTCGCATACCCCCGCACCAAGCGCGTCGGCGACACTCACCAGCATCGACACTCTCGAGTCCACTAGCGTGGAGATGTACCTCTACACGCTGGATCTCGCACCTGGCATCTATCAATCCATCACACTTGATGGCACAGAGTCGCTTACCCTGACGCTTAATATGACGCAAGAGGGGCTTGGTATCTTTAGAGATCAGTACACGAGCAAGGGGGTCGCCTTCGCTTTCGCAGAAGATATAGCCCTCGCAGGATCGTATAGTAACATGGAGATAGCTATCTATGTCGGCGGCTCGGAGCAATGGAGGGAGACAGTACGCGGCGTGGGCAATGTCACGGGAGATACAGGTGTTGTCCTCTACATCCCAGAGCCCAGCACCGCGACACTCAGCCTGCTGGCCCTCACTGGTCTGCTCGCACGTCGCCGCCGTAAGGCATGATCAGACTTCTTCTCGTAGGGCGAGTTCGCTCGCCCTACGAGCTTGCTATATTGCTCAGAGCCTTATAACACAAAAAAGAACGATGACTCCTTGCAGAGACATCGTTCTTTTTTGTGTTTGAGAGATGCTTGGAGGCTTACAGAGCCTTGGCCGTGGCGATGATATTCTCCACATTCATGCCCATCTCGCTCAGCACGAGATCCCCCGGAGCGGAGAAGCCGAACTCATCAATACTGATGATAGCGCGCGCATCATGCACATAGCGGAACCACAGATCCGCGCGTCCCGCCTCAATAGCCATGCGACGCGTGCAGGCTGCGGGGAGCACTTCCTCGCGGTAGCTGGCGTCCTCGCGCTCAAAGCGCCACATCGAGGGCATGGAGACGACGCGTACGCCATCGCCCAGCTCTTCTGCTGCTTGGAGGGCAAGGATGAGCTCCGAGCCCGATGAGATGATGATGAGCTCAGGGCTCTCGGTGCGCTCGCGGCGAGCGATGTAGCCGCCCTTGAGCGTGCCCTGACGACGAGCTTCTGCGGTGAGATCAGGCTGGACGCTGCTGAGGCTAGGAATGTCCTGACGGGTGAAGATCAGTGCTGTAGGGCCTGTGGTGCGCTGCATGGCGCACATCCACGCCCCCGCTGTCTCCTCCTCATCCGCGGGGCGGACGACATCGAGATTCGGGATGAGGCGCAGACCTGAGACCGTCTCGATAGGCTGGTGTGTAGGACCATCCTCACCCACGGCGACGGAGTCATGCGTCAGGATGTAGGTGACAGGCAGGTGAGCGAGAGCCGCGACGCGAATCGAGGCGCGCATGTAGTCCACAAACACGCAGAATGTCCCCGCACTCACGCGGAAGAGACCATCATAGGCGATACCATTGCAGATCGCGCCCATGGCATGCTCGCGTACGCCAAACCAGAAATTGCGCCCCGTGTAGTCTGCGGGTGAGAAATCGCCCGCACCGTTGAGGTAGTTCTTATTGCTCGAGAAGAGGTCGGCACTGGTGCTCAGTAGGCCTGGGCAGGCTGCCCCAAGGGCGTTTTGGACGATAGAGCCCGAGCTGCGCGTGGCGAGCTTTTTGTCGCCAGCGAAGGCAGGGATGAGCTTGTCGCTGACCTCGGGGGCGAGACCTGTGGTGGAGAGCTCGCAGCCGGCGCGCAGCTCCTCAGCGAGCTCGGGGTTGCCACTCTGCCAAGCGATGAAGAGCTCCATCCAGCTGTCATAGGCGGCGATGCGCTGCTGCTTGAGATCCGCCATGTAGGCGCGCACCTCTTCGGAGACGTAGTACATCTGCTCGGGGAGACCCCACGCGGCATGAGCCTCTTTCCAGAGCTTCGCTCCGCCTTCACCGTGCCCCTTGGTCGTGCCTTCAAAGCCGGGGACGCCCTTGGCTATGACGGTTTGGGCGATGATGAGCTTGGGGCGTGCGTTCTTTTCGAGCGTGGCAATGCGCAGAGCTTGGGCGACCTGCTGCATGTCGTTACCATCAATCGTGATGGTATCCCAGCCCATGGCGCGGTAGAGAGCCTCGGTGTCTTCGATCTGAGTGCGGCCGATGGGGGCATCCAGCGTGATGCCGTTGGCATCGTAGATGAGGACGAGGTTGTCGAGCTTTTGCACGCCAGCGATGGCGGCAGCTTCACGTGCTATGCCTTCCTGCATGCAGCCATCTCCTGCGAGACAGAAGATGTTTTGGGAGAAGATTTCGCACTCTTCTGTGTTAAAGCGTGCGGCGGCGTGCTTGGCCGAGATCGCAAAGCCTACAGCATTGGCAATGCCCTGACCGAGGGGACCTGTGGTGCATTCTACACCGGGGCAGCATTGGAACTCAGGGTGTCCTGGTGTCTTGGAACCCTTGGCACGGAAGGCCTTGATGTCATCCATGCTCAGATCATAGCCACTCAGGTGAAGCCATGCGTACAGAAACATGGAGCCATGCCCCCCCGAGAGAATAAAGCGATCGCGGTTGAGCCAGCGTGGCTCAGAGGGGTTGATGTTGAGAAGTGATCCAAAAAGGACAGCACCAATCTCAGCGCAACCAAGTGGAAGCCCCATGTGGCCAGAAGACTTGTCGTAGATGGCATCAATAGCGAGTCCACGTGCTTCTTGGGCGGCCTGTTGAAGAATTTCTGTATTCATGCGCGAGAGAGTATAGCAAAAAATAGGCTTGTGTAAAGCGTAAAGCTGTGCGAGTTGTAGACTTCCTCAGATGGAATTGCTGCGTCTAGCTGACAGAGAATTTTCAAAGAAAAAACTCCTCATCTCCCTCACATTATGATATACATAAATCCATGTTCAAGAAATGTATGACAATTGCAATGCTTGCAGCCTCCCTGTTCGCCACCGATGTGATGTATGCTGCACCGCAGGCAGACGCCATCCTCCAGAGTGTGCGCCGCTCCATGGTGAGTCAAGGAGAGCGCGATGTGCAGGGCAATATACGCAAGGGACGTACCAAGACACCCTTTAGCATTAGTGCTCGCGGTAGTACACTCGTCTTTCAGTACCTGATGAACAACGCATGGCGCCGCTTTGACGTACGCATCAAGGAGCGCGCCGCAGATCTCCTCATCGTCGATGGACGCGGGCGCGCCTCAAGCATGCCAGCCAAGCAGTACGGAGCCAAGATAGGCTCAACGGATGTCTCCTATGAGGATCTCTCGCTACGCTTCCTCTATTGGAAGGGTGGTAAGGTGCTTGAGAACACCTCCGATAGTCGCATCAAGGGACGCGATTGCTTCATCGTACAGGTGGCCAATCCCCGCCCCGGTGTCGGTCAATTCGCTTGGGTGCGCATCTGGATTGATAAGGAGAATGGTACGACATGGCAGATCGACGGTCATGGCAGCAATGGTCTGCTCAAGAAGCGCTACGGCATCACCTCCGTGCAACGTCTCGGCGATGGCACATGGTTCTTCAAGCAGATGAAGCTCGAGGTGCGCGACTCGCGCAATCCGAAGCGCACCATCGCGGTGAACTATCTGGAGATGAACGACCTCCCCCAGTAAGGTCTTGCTCCCGCTCTATTCAGCCGCCCCCCTCTCAGCTACGACAAGCTGAGGCGGGGCTCTTCATCCCCGCCCCACCATCATGCGCCTCATCCCCCTCTGCCATCAGCTGCTGCGCGAGCACATTCAGCTCGGCGATCACGTCATTGATGCGACCGCTGGCGGAGGGCATGACAGCCTCTTTCTCGCGCACTGCGTCGGTGCATCAGGGCGCGTCTCCGCCTTTGACATTCAGCAGACTGCCCTTGAGGCGACGCGTGCCCTGCTCGAGCGTGAGCAGGTGAGCGAGCGCGTTGATTTGCATCTACAGAGCCATGAGCGCATGCTCGATTGCCTCCCTAGCCATCTGCCCGTGCGCGCCGTGATGTTCAACCTTGGCTACCTCCCCGGTGGTGATCACACACTCGTCACGCGGCCCGAGAGTAGCCTCGCAGCCCTACGCCTCGCACTAGGACTCATCCTCGTGGACGGGGTCATCACCATCATGGTCTACCCCTCCCATCGTGGAGGGCGCGAGGAGTATGAGCTGCTAGCGGCTGAGCTCGCCGCACTTCCCCAGCGCGAGTTCACCGTCATGCAGCTCTGCTGCTTCAACGCCTCAGCCGCAGCGCCGCAGCTCTGGTGTATTCAAAAACAAGCCCCAAGTCCCCGCTATGCAATCCCCTTTAGCTGAGCCTATTGAGTTCATTATTAATAATCTTTCCCTGCTCTTCGGCATTATCCTTGCGAGCATTTTGATCTGGTTTGTTCTCAAGCGTACCCTGCTCCCCTTTGTCGCGGAGCACATACGAGCCTTTCTCACAGGGGACAACGGTAGCTATCAGTCTGCTGATGACGAGCTCCACCGCCTCGTCGAGAGCATCAGAGAGAGCCGCGATGCGCAGCGACTCACGGAGCTAGACGCCTACTGTGCAGAGAACCCTCAGCGACTGCGGGCCTGGCAAGAATATGCTAGCCTCCTGCACGGCAGCTTCAAGCGTAGTCAAGAAGCCAGTGAGCTGCTTGAGCGCGCCGCCTCCACGCTGCGCGACAAGCAAGACTGCGCGCTGCTGCTCTACCGCGCAGGGATCATACAGCGCGATACCCTGCAGCAAGCGAGTGACGCCCAGCGGCTATTCCGCGCCGCCTCCACGCGCTATCCCCAGAGCACCTACGGCAAGCTTGCTGCAAAGCAGTTGCATAGCGATGACCTGTCATAATGCTCTGATACTATGAGTTGTGAGATATTTTTTCCTCTAGTTGTATTTTCTAGAGAGATATATCAATATGGTATAGGATGATGAATTGTAATAGAATATATATGTAAAATATTATTATTTAAAAATTGTAAAACATACCATTTTGATATTAAATTGAAAAGTGCTTGTTAAAAGCGCAGTGTGTGACAGAGCTGTACTCAGCAAATGGATGATGTGTTTTAAGAATAAGACACATTATGCGTTTAGAAAAACATGAATCAAAGCCTCGCTCCCCGCGACGCTATAGCGACATACCTGGGGTAGTATATCCATCCCAAAGCGTGCAGATAAAAGAGGGCTTTTGCCCTAGGACAGGCAAGCCATATTCGAGTCCGCCTCGATGGGGAATTACCACGCAAGAGGCCGCCAATATATTAGGTAGCGGAGACTCTGCAGCCCGTGTGATGCTCAAGAAGCATAAAATCCCCTTCCAGCTTGTCGCCTCGGAGGGAGCAAGTCCCCGCCACTATTGGAAAAAGGACAGAGTCATTCAGCTCAGCAAGCAGCGCCCCCCTCTGGTGAATCAGCGAGCGCAGATGAGTCAATTTCTCTCGATGAATGACGTTGTGGACAAAGTCGGCGTTGGTCGCTCGACTATCATACGAGCGATCCAAGAAGAAAAACTCCCCTCACTCAAAGTGCGTCTCATGACAGAGCAAGGACCCCAGAAGCGCTGCTTCTTTCGCCTCTCTGACGTGCGCAAGTGGTGGAATCAACGCCGAGCAATCGCCAAGCGACGCGCCGAGAAGGAGGGTGATACCCCCCTCTAGTGACTTCTCTTTGGATCTAGTGCATCATGAGTCGCCCTACTTGCAGCTTGAAGCACGACTTTAACTATGCTACACTCTTCTCTCATAGGAAATATTCCTTATATAATCTATGTCAAACTCTATTAACGATCTAAAGAAATTTCAAGTAAAGACCAAATTCTGGTCCTTCATCCACAGCTACTACCGCGTCTACAACGATGCAGACGAGCTCATCGCTATCACCAAAGCCAAGGGGTTCAAGCTCAAAGAGGACATGCGCATCTATACAGATGAAGCCATGACCCAAGAGATCATGAGCATCACCACGCAAAACATCATCGACTTCTCCGCCAGCTACCAAGTCAAAGACAGCCAGACGGGGGAAATCCTCGGCAGCATACGTCGCGAAGGCTTCACCTCCCTGATGCGCGACACATGGGTCATCAGTGATGTGACAGGACAGGCTCTCTATAAGGTTAGCGAAGAGAGCCTGCTGCTCGCCCTCATGCGCCGCTTCATCATACGCCTCATCCCCGCTACCTATAAGCTGGAGCGCGACGGAGTCATGACCCAGTGCCAGTTTAAGCAGAACTTCAACCCCTTCCTCCTCCACTACCGCTGCGATCTCAGCGACTGGTCACCCGAGCTCGACAAGCGACTCGCCCTTGCTATGGTCATTCTTCTCCTTGCAATCGAAGGCAAGCAAGGCTAGAGAAAAAATATCACTCTCCTTATATGTTTACAGTGAGGTTTTAATAACACTGGAGAAAAACTTATCGCTGAAAAAATCAAAAAAAAGAGAAAAAGCTGCTTGACGCATCGGGGAGATATGTGTATACTCCTGCCACCCCGAC
>CAYJOV010000019.1:0-27745 GCA_964371905.1 uncultured Akkermansia sp.
TCACCTACACGGTCATGAGCAAGCGCAAGCTGCGCGAGCTCGTCGAGGAGGGCTATGTCAGCGGCTGGGATGATCCTCGCATGCCCACACTCTGCGGGATGCGTCGCCGTGGCTATCCTGCGCCTGCTATCGTCTCCTTCTGCGAAGGGGTGGGTATTACGAAGTTTAATGGCAATACGGATGTCGCTCGTCTAGAGAATGCGGTACGCGCCGAGCTCAATGCTACCGCGCCGCGTCACATGGCGGTACTCGCGCCACTCAAGCTCGTCTTGAGCAATGTGCCCGCCGATTTTGATGAAGAAGTCGAGCTGCTCATCAACCCCGAGCAGCCCGAGCTGGGTAAGCGTCGCGTGCGCCTCACGCGCGAGGTCTACATTGAGCAAGAAGATTTCATGGTCGAGGCTCCTAAGAAATACAAGCGTCTCACCCCCGGAGCCTGTGTGCGCCTGCGTGGTGCCTACTGCATCATTGCTCGCGAATATGATACCGATGCTGAGGGGCAAGTCAACGAGGTGCGCGCCGAGCTCATCCCCGACACGCTCGGAGCTCCACCTCCCGAGGGCATCAAGTGCAAGGGTGCTATCCACTGGGTCTCCGCCACGCATGGTGTTGCTGCCGAGGTCCGTCTCTATGATAGGCTTTTTGCGGATGAAGCCCCCGATGCCAATCCCGAGGGCTTCCTTGCCTCGCTCAATCAAGACTCGCTGAGTGTCATTACGGGAGCCTTTGTCGAGCCCGCGCTCGCCGAGGTAGCACCCGAGTATCTCTGCCAGTTCGAGCGTCTCGGCTACTTTGTTGCCGATCGTCGTGATCATAGCAGCGAGCGTCCTACTTTCAACCGCTCAGTGGGTCTTCGTGACTCTTGGGCAAAGCAAAAGAAATCATGAGCAAAACCATAGAATTCAACAGCGAGGGCGGGAGCTTCGATATGAGCCGCTTTATCACGCAGTGCGATGCTGCCGTCAGTGGCGAGAGCCTCGATGCGCAGCCTACGTCCACGAACTGCATCCCCGATGGAGACAACCCCCTGCCTGCCAGCTGTGCCCGTGAGAGCATACAGATTGCAGTCCCCGTCGCAGAGGGAGTCGACCCTATCATCTACTCGCCCTTTCATGAGGTCTTAGAAGAGCTCAAGGCGGGCAAGATGATTCTTGTCACGGATGATCCCGCTCGCGAGAACGAGGCCGATCTCGTCTGTGCAGGTGAGTTTGCCACCCCTGAGAACATCAACTTCATGGCGATTCACGCACGCGGTCTTATCTGCGTGCCCATGTCTGACGAGCGCGTCGCCCAGCTCTCCATCCCCATGCAGACGGCGCACAACACGGAGAAGCACCACACCGCTTTCACCGTCAGCGTCGATGCCAAGGAGGGGATCACGACGGGGATCAGTGCCTTTGAGCGCTCCATCACGACGATCAAGCTCGCGGACCCCCTCGCGACGCAGGATGACTTTGTGCAGCCGGGCCATAGCTTCCCCCTACGCGCTCTGGCGGGTGGGGTGCTGCGCCGCGCGGGACATACTGAGGCCACCGTGGATCTGATGAAGATCTGCGGACTCCAGCCCGTGGGGGTTTGCTGTGAGATCATGAAGGATGACGGCACGATGGCGCGTCTCGGTGATCTGGGCAGCTTCCAAGCCAAGCATCAGCTCAAGGCCTGCTCGATTGACCAGATCATTGACTACCGCATCATGACCGAGCAGATGGAGACAGGTACGCCGCTCGTCGCGCGCGAGGCGTGCATCACGTTGCCTACGCGCTACGGGGACTTCACCTGCTATTCCTTCCACTCGTCCGTCGACGGTGAGACGCATCTCGCCCTTGTGCGCGGGGAGATTGACCCAACACAGCCCGCTCTCTGCCGTGTGCATAGCGAATGCCTCACAGGCGATGTCTTTGGCAGCCGCCGCTGCGACTGCGGCACTCAGCTGGACATGGCGATGCAGCGCGTCGTCGAGGAGGGAGGAGTCGTACTCTACCTCCGTCAAGAGGGGCGTGGCATAGGACTCGGTGCGAAGCTACGCGCCTACAAGTCGACGCGAACCTCCACTTGGGCTATGCCGCCGATCTACGCGACTACCGCGCAGCGGCTCAGATGCTCCAAGACATTGGCGTCACGCAGGTGCGCCTTATGACCAACAATCCCGCCAAGATCGAGGGGCTCGAAAGCAACGGAGTGCAGGTCGTCGAGCAGGTCACGATAGCCTCCTGTCCTCACGAGAGCAACATCCATTATCTCAATACGAAACGCGACCGTATGGGACATACATTCTAATAGTGTTTCTTGTTATATAATTATTAATTTATAGTAATATACGGTGTTTATTTGAGCAAAAGTTTTCTATTATGTCTCAAGTAAACATTGCCCCCTTTACCTCATTCCTATAACATCACCGCACATCATTCGTTTTAATCATCCATGTCACAATCCCCACAAGAACCGCCCTCTCAGAATCCACAGCCTAACAAGTCGCCGAACTGGGGACTCGTCATCCTGCTGAGCATCATCGGCGGCATTCTCTTTATCGCCTTTGGGTTTGGTGATGGTCTTGGAGGCGCTAGTAAGCGACTCAAGCTTGATCAATTCACCGATCTCTATCGCGAAGGAGCCATCGTCCAGAATAGTCAGAAACGCTTCCCCATCACCGTCACCACGGACAGCTCGGGGAAGGAAGGTGTCATCACCGCCTACCGTTACAAAACAATCCCCAAGGCAGAATACGCAGAATTCTACCTCCCCTACACGCCCAACGAGAAGATCAACGAGCAGTTCAACCGCTACGGCATCACGAAAAGCGTAAACCAAATTCCCACACGCAACGAGCAGGGACAGCTTTTGACAGAAATAGGGCAGCGCCTGAGCTCTGATGAGCTCTTTGCCTTGGGCGAAGAGGGTCGCCTCCTCAACAAAGGCAACACCACTCCCACCATCTATGTCACCGAGGGCAAGCATACACTCGTAGGCTCCTACCGCAAGATTCCCACAGAGAAGGTGGATCGCAACAATGTCAGCCAAGTCGAGGTCGTCTTTTCCAATGAGTTTGAAGGCGAGAAGGTCAAGCGTCTCCTCGGCTCGCGTGCTGTCTACAAGGTGGACAGCAACATGTGGTTCTCCCTCTTCATCAATCTGCTTCCCATTGCCATCATCCTGCTGCTTTTCTTCTTTATCTTCCGCGCTCAGAGCGGAGGACCTAATGCGGCGATGAAGTTTGCCAAGAGCCGCGCCCGCCTGCTCGATCCCAAGAAAAACCGCGTCACCTTCAAGGATGTCGCCGGTGTGACCGAGGCGAAGGACGAGGTCTGGGAAATCGTCGAGTTCCTGCGCAATCCTCAGAAATTCCATGAGATTGGCGGCATCATCCCCAAGGGTATCCTCATGGTAGGCTCCCCTGGTACAGGTAAGACCCTGCTGGCGCGTGCCATCGCGGGCGAGGCTGATGTGCCCTTCTTCACCATCTCGGGCTCGGACTTCGTTGAGATGTTCGTCGGTGTCGGTGCTAGCCGCGTGCGCGATATGTTCGCCGAGGCAAAGCGTCACTCGCCCTGCCTTATCTTCATTGATGAAATCGACGCTGTCGGTCGCCATCGCGGTCATGGTGTAGGTGGTGGTCATGATGAGCGCGAGCAGACACTCAATGCCATGCTCGTCGAGATGGACGGCTTTACCGCCAATGAGAATGTCATCGTCATCGCAGCAACGAACCGCGTCGACGTGCTCGACCCCGCGCTGCTGCGCCCTGGACGCTTCGACCGTCAGGTCGTCGTGAATCTCCCCGATGCAGCTGGTCGCGAGCAGATCCTCGCTGTCCATGTGCGCAAGGTCAAGATGGCTCCTAATGTCGATCTCGCACCCATCGCGCGTGCCACGACAGGCTTCTCAGGTGCTGAGCTCGCCAATCTGGTGAATGAAGCTGCCCTGCTCGCTGCACGCCTCGATAAGAAGCAGGTCGAGCAAAGTGACCTCGAAGAGGCGCGCGAAAAGGTGCGCTGGGGTCGCGAACGCCGCTCCATGGAGCTCACCGATAAGGAGAAGTACATGACAGCTATTCACGAGGCTGGGCACGCCATCTGCCTGCTCAAAACACCTCTGAATAAGACGCTGCCTCTGCACAAGGTCACCATCATCCCCCGCGGACCTGCACTCGGTGTCACCATGATGCTGCCTGAGGAAGACAAGCACAGCGAGCACAAGAGCGAGCTACTCGACTACATCGTCGTCGCCATGGGCGGACGCGTGGCAGAAGAGGTCATCTTTGGCGATATCTCGGGTGGTGCCCGTGGTGACATCAAGAGCGCTACAGATATTGCACGCAGGATGGTCTGTGTCTACGGGATGAGTGAAAAGCTCGGTCCTGTCGAATACGGCTCGAATCAAGGTGAGGTCTTCCTCGCTCGCGACATTGCGCATTCCTCGCGCAACTACTCGGAGCGCACGGCTCAACTCATCGACGAGGAGATCCAGCGCATTGTCGAGGAGAATTACGCGCGCTCACAGCAGATTCTCAATGAGTCGCGCGATGGCCTCTTGCTCATCGCTGACAAGCTCATGGAGTTCGAAAGCCTCACGGGCGAGCAGGTCAAGGAGCTGCTTGAAACAGGTGTGATGCAAAACCCACCTCACCGTGATGTGCCTCCCCCTCTTCCTGAGGAGCATCTTCAAGAAGAGCAGGCTTAATGAGTCGAGCTAGCTGAAAGCCCGAAAAGCTTAACATACCGTGAGATAGAGCGTAGCTCTTCTCACGGTACTTTTTTGTCGAGTATCTTCGTATGAGGCACTTGATAAGGTGCTGGGACTGGATGGGTGAGAGTATGTCTCGGCGTATACCGTTTTGCCTTTACTCTTTTTTGACGATGTGCTATAGGTTTATTTATGTTTTCTTCTGATTCATTAACAGAAAATGACTCGTACTCAGATTGGATTGAGGCTTTCACTGAGAAGCTGCGCAAATCCATCCCTTCTCGCTGGCCTAAAAAGGGCTTCCCTCACGTGCAGGATCAAGCGAGCATGCGCGAGTTTATTGGTCGTGTACGCTCTCACATGTACGCCTATGAAAAAGAAAAAGCAGAAAATGTCCTCCCCTCTACGCCCGAAATAGATCGTCTGCTCACTGAGATTGATGAGGCATTTGCCGAGGCGGGTGATGAGGGGGCACCCTATCTCGCTCTCGCGGGGGAGGCGTTGGATGGTTCTTATTTTCCTGAAATGCTCGATATCCTCTCACGTCACGAGCTGAGAGGAGACTGGCGCGCGATACCTCATTGCCTGCTTTTTGCTTGCGATTGTTGCCTGAGTTTTGTCGAGCCTCTGGCCTACCGTTTTCTCTTACCTGCCTATATGCGTTTTTCTCTCCTCAATGATTATAGCCCTGATATGA
Organism: uncultured Akkermansia sp.; assembly: GCA_964371905.1. GTDB lineage: Bacteria > Verrucomicrobiota > Verrucomicrobiia > Verrucomicrobiales > Akkermansiaceae > Akkermansia. Next base: position 5,378 of record CAYJOV010000019.1, read on the forward strand.
CAGCCCACCTTGCGGCGGATAGGGAGCTGTTGGACTATCGGTTAAATAAGTTTTCCCATTTTGATGCAAGGCAGTGTGAGGTAGTGACTCGCTATATGAATTGGCATCGTCAGCATGACGGGGCGAGTTTTGATTTAGGCTGGTTGTTGCCTTGGGAGATGAAGGCTTACTTGACCCAAGACGAGCACAGCAGCCCTCAAGACTGGCTCGTAGCCCAGTATGAGGAGCTGTTGCTGTGTGACTCGTGGTGAAATACTGCTAAAAGAGTAACAGTAATTTGACGAAGAAGGTCATAAGGATGAGTGCCACAGGGTAGGCTGTGGCGTAGGCGATGACGGGCGACTGCATGTCTGTCTTGCCTGTGATGGCTCCGAGGGCGGGTGTGGAGGTCATGCCGCCACAGATGCCGCCGAGGCTCTCGGGGAGCTTCATCTTGAAGAAGCAGCGCGCGAGTACATAGCCGACGAGCAGAGGGATGAGCGTGACCATCGCCCCGATGAAGAGCATGGAGAGCCCTTGTGACTGGAGCGTGGCGATGAGCTGCCCGCCACCCGCGATGCCCGCTCCTGCAAGGAAGAGCATGAGGGCGAGCTCCATGACAAAGACGCGCGAGGGGCGCGGCATGTAGCCGACGATGGGACCTATCTTGCCGAAGTGCCCGAGGATGAGTGCGACGATGAGCGGGCCGCCCGCCATGCCGAGCGAGAAGCTCGCGCTATCGCCTATGGAGAATTTCACATTGCCGAGTAGGATGCCGAGCGTGACGCCTCCCGTGAGTGAGAGGATGTCGGTGGTGTTGAGCGCAGAGCTGCGGTGACCGCAGGTGGCGCGGAATTTTTCGACGGCTTCGGTGGGTCCTACGACGCGCACGACATCGTTGCGTACGAGGCTGGTCTCACTGCTGGGGACAAAGGTGTGCCCGAGGCGCGTGATGCGTGAGATGACGATGCCAAAATTGCTCAGGGGCTTGAGCTCGCTGAGCGTCTCTCCGCAGAGGCGGGGATTGAGCACGATGAGCTCAGTGCATTCATCCCCGAAACTCAGGGGATGCTGCTTGCTGCGCTCGATGTGCCCATAGAATCGCGACTCGCGACGTACGTTGATGCGTGAGCCGACGATGAGGAGCTCGGTGTGGGGCTCAAAGCAGTCGCCCTCTTGGAGGGGCTGCATGCGGTTGTCGACGACCTTGCGCGTGATGCGGCAGAGCATCTGCCCCTCATTTTCAAAGTCGAGTATGCTTTTGCCATAGAGGTCGCCGTTGGTGACGGTGACGACGCGGGCGATGATTTTCTCGGGGTCTTTGCCTTGGTCGCTTTCGGGGGTGCTACTTTTGCTAAAGTCTTGCTTGAGGAGGCGCGGGAGTAGCTGGACGAAGAGCACAACCCCGATCACGCCAAAGGGGTAGGCGACGCCGTAGCCTATGTTGAGCAGCGGGGATTCGTCGAGTGCTTCTGAGGCTGCCGCGAGCGCGGGGGTGCTCGTCATCGAGCCTGAGAAGATGCCCGCCGCAATCTCGGGGGCGACATCAAAGAACTGGCATAGCCCCAGTGTCGTTAGCCATGCCGAGAGCACGACGCTGAAGGTCAGTACCACGAGGCGTGTGCCTTGGCTTGAGAGCGCGGCAAAGAAGCGGTTGCCCACGCCGAGGCCGACGCAGTAGACGAAGAGTGCTGTGCCAAAGCTCGATATCCCCTGCGGGACGCTGAGTCCAAAGTGTCCTGCGACCATGGCGATGAAGAGTACGCCAGAGCTACCGAGTGAGATGCCCTTTACTTTGATATTCCCAAAAGCGAGTCCTAGAAAGAGGATGCCAAAGAGCACGAGGGTGGGGTTGTGTAAGATTTCGTTCATGCAAAAGGATGTTGAAATGAGGTGTCAGTGCGGGCTATATAGCATACTTCTCTCTTCTTGGCAAGTGGTGCTTGATAGAGATGACTTTTTAAGGTGGAGATGTCAGTTTTTTGAGCTCTTTGGCAGCGGTTTTATCGCCGCTTTGGGCTGCCTTCTGGAGGTAGTGGAGGGCTTGTTTTTTGTCTTTTGAGATTCCGTTGCCGTAGAGGTAGCTCAGCCCGAGTTGGCGCATGCCTGCGACACTGCCTCCTTGTGTGGCGGCGGTGAAGAGTGCGACCGCTTTGCTGGTGTCTTTTGTAACACCCTTGCCGTGGCTGTAGAGTAGCCCCAGCTCTGTCATGGCCTCAGCGTGCCCGTCGTCGGCGGCGCGCTTGAAGAGCTTGGCCGCGTGTTGATCGTCTTTGCTGACGATTGTTCCTTGGGTGTTGATGATGCCGAGATGGTAGAGGGCGTCCGTGTTCTCCCGAAGGCTATTGATCAATAGATATTTGAGCCCCAGTTGTGCGTTTTTCTCTACTCCGCGACCATGGATATAGCATAGAGCCATCTCGTTGGTGGCATTCTCATGACCGAGCTCTGCGCCTTCTTTGTAGAGGGCGAAAATGTAGCTTGCATTGCGCTTGATGCCGCGCCCTTTGGCATAGATCTGGGCGAGCCTATAAAAGGCGTTGCCCGAGCCAGCATCAGCCGCTAGGGTGAAGTATTGTATGGCTCGCGCTGCATCTTGGGGGACTCCTACTCCGTGTTGTGTGAAGTAGGCGAGCATCTCAAGGGCGAGGGGCTGGCGCTGCTCGGCGGCTCGATGGAGCAGCTTGATGGCATAGGTGAGCTGCTTGGAGCTGGGCTTGTCCAAGATGAGTTTTGTAGCGAGGTAGCTCATGGCGGTACTTTCCCCTTGCGCTACAGCGGTGCGGAGGTATCCTAGACCTTTACGCTCATCTTTCTTGAGTCCTCCCACCCCGTGAAAGTAGCAGAGGGCGAGCTCGGTCTGAGCGCGTGCATCGCCGCGATCGGCGGTGTGCAGCAGGATGCGTACGGCGTTGGCACGATCGCGCTTCACCCCTTTTCCTCTGAGTAGGCAGACGGCGACTCCTGTCATGCTGCCGAGATGCTCTTGGGCGGCTCCCTTGACGAAGTAGGCGTAGGCTTGGTCGTCTAGACCGAGATGGAGGTAGTGGTAGCCCAAGGTGCATTGGGCGTTGGTGTCTCCTGCGTGTGCTTTTTGGCGTAGTGCGGTGAATCGAGCTACGTGTTGATGGGGAGAGGTTTTGGAGTTTTTGATCTCAAGTAGCTTTGCCTCCTCGTGATGGAGAATGGATTGCTCTCGCACCTGTTGGGTCGTGCATGTGGTTAGCGCGAGCAGAGCGAGGAGGGAGGGCAACTTCATTTTACAATGATAATGCAACGCGAGCCAGAGTCAAGTGTAGAGTAAGGCATAGGGACGCCTCTATGTGAGCTCGTCTTGTTGTTGACCTCCTTTGGGGCGGGCATGCCTTAGGGGGCTGCGGCGCGTGCGAGCTCTTCGCAGGCTGCTTGGAGGGCGGGGCTGTCAAAATATTTTTTCTCGATGAGTGCTTTCTTGAGCGCGGCACTGGCCGTATTGAGCTCCTTGAGCATCTTGGCGATCTCGGGGTCTTTCATGAGCTCTTTGAGGTGCTTCTTGTCCTCATCGGAGAGTTTTGCTCTGTAGCCGCTTACCTTGGCTGTCAGAGCTTTGATTTTCTTGGTGGTGTCCTCGACGCTGCTTTTCTTATCGATAATGTTTACGATGGCGTCGGCGTAGTCCCCGTAGAGTTTGAGCATTTCGCTTAATAAGACGGCACTGGGGGAGAGCTCTTCTGCCCCTGCGGGCTGGATAAGGGCGGGGAGGGTGCAGAGAATGCCTACGGTGGTGAGGGAAAGTGACGTCATAGAGCGACTTTAACAAAGCTGCTTCTGAATGTCAATGGATGATAAATATAATTGTTAGCATCTCGCTAGTAAATGGGCGCGTCTTCATGCTTGCCGTTGCAGCAGGCAGCAGAATCCGCCCGCCCCATAGCCGTGCATGGGGAGGAGCCTGTAGCTGGCGAATGCGCTCAAGGGGGAGCGGTAGGAGGCGAGGCTGGCTACTTCGCAGGCGATGAGCTGGGGGTGACGCTTGAGCAGGTAGGCGATGACTTTCTCGTTCTCCTCGGGGGTGTAGGTGCAGGTGCTGTAGAGGAGGTGTCCGCCCTGCGCGAGTCGGGGGAGGATGGAGAGGAGGATGCCTTTTTGTCGCTTGGCGTTGCCGTTGGTCATGGAGCTGCCGAGGCAGCCCGGATTCTTGATGCCTTTGGCGAGCAGTGATTGTCCGCTGCAAGGCGCGTCCACGAGGATGAGGTCAAACTCACGCTCCTGCTCGCTCCACTGGTCGGGGCGTAGGCCGGTGATCTCGACCTGCGTGTGGCCACAGAGTGTCATATTGTCACGCAGGATGCCGCGTCTGCTGGGGTGGATCTCATTGCAGACGTATTCGGCTGTCTGGCCAAAGCGTGCGAGCGCGAGCATGCTTTTCCCCCCTGGGGCTGCGCAGAGGTCGAGCGCGCGTGCAGGGGGCGCGATGTGGGATAGGGGGGCACTCTCCCAGCAGGAGGAGAGGTCGAGGAGGTAGTAGAGTCCCTGCTTGTAGTCCTCGTACTGCGCCAATTTCAGTGTAGCGTCCGCGGGGATGTAGCAGCGGGGTGGGAGCCATGCCCAGTCACTCCCGCTCGTGTCGAGACAGGCAAAGGGGGGCTGGTAGTCCGCGGGGGCTTTGCTACTCAGTACGAGGGCGCGGCGCGAGGCATCGCCACTCGTGAGGGCTAGGGTGAAGGCGGCGGTCTGCTCCGTATTGAGTGCGAGCTGGGTGCAGAGCCTCGTCAGAGCCTTGGGGGTGGGTGCGTTGCACTCGTTGTTCTTAGTCTTCTTCTTGCTCATTGCAGCTGTCAAGGGCGAGGCGTGCAGCTCCGATGATGCCCGCCTCATCGCCAAAGTGGGCAGGTAGGATCTCGAGTGCATCGTAATAGGTGAAAAAGAGCTGATTGCGCAGGTAGTGCTTGAGAGGAGTGAGGAGGCTCTCACCTGCGCAGGCGAGCTCGCCGCCGAGAATGATGGCCTCGGGATTGAGCAGGTAGCAGCATGTGGCAAGAGAGCTCGCGAGCTTGCGCCCGACATCATCCCAGATGGCTTCTGCGACAGCGCAGCCTGACTGGGCGTAGGAGGCGAGCTTGCGCGGGCAGCACTGCGCCTCGGTATAGGACTTGCCCGCGGCGGCGTAGGCGATGCAGGCATCGCGTGTGATGGTAGCCGTGCCGACGTAATTCTCAATAGCACCGCGATTCCCATAGTGACCGATGCGACCTCGGTAGTCGATGCTGCCCTGCCCGACCTCGCCGGCTGTGCCGTAGCGACCGCGTATAAAGTGATTGTTTGCGATGATTCCCGAGCCTATCCCCTGCCCGAGCGAGAGGCAGATGAGGTCACTCTTGCCCTGAGCCACGCCCATTTTCCACTCGGCGTAGGCGATGCAGTTCGCATCATTATCAATGGCGGCGGGTAGTCCCGAGATCTCGGTGAGGATGCGGCGTATGGGGATATCGTGCCAGCCTGGCACCCCATTGAGCGAATGCACCGTCCCATTCTCGTGATCGGTAAAGCCCGTGAGTCCCATGCCCACCGCTCGCACAGCAGGGCAGATCTTTTTGAGCTCCAGCAGGCGATATCCTATCTCGACGAGAGCCGCGTCAGGTGAGAGGTAGTGAAGCATCTCCATAGGCTCGCCGCGCATGAGAATGGTACTCTGCTGCACGACGGCAAAGTCGATGGTGCTGCCATTCATATGGATGCCGATGATAGGGATGCGTGTATCTTCCATAGCAAAGCTGTATGATAGCATAAGACGAGCATGAAGGAAAGCAAAACTGCCTGTTTGATTTTGCGTTGTCAGACTTTCTCCTCTTGACGCTCGCGCTATCTTTCGCTACGATAGAGACAGCCCATGACCCCAGACTCCACCAGCCGCCCCCTACTCGAAGTCAGCCATCTGAGCATCCAATTCCGCCGCAAGCAGGGGGCTATATACGCTGTCAATGACCTGAGCTATAGCCTTGAGTACGGTGAGACACTGGGGATAGTCGGTGAGTCTGGCTCGGGGAAGTCGGTGAGCAGTGCCGCTCTCATGGGATTGCTCCCCAGCCCCCCCGCCTTGATTGCGCCTGAGTCTGAGATCCTATTTGAGGGGCGCGATCTCCTCGCTCTTTCCCAGCAAGAGTGGCGCAAGCTGCGTGGGACGAGCATCAGCATGATCTTCCAAGATCCCATGACGAGCCTCAACCCCTACATCAGCATAGGCGATCAAGTCGCTGAGCCCCTCGTGCTCCATCAGGGCAAGAGCTGGAAGGAGGCGCGTGAGCTCGCCATCGAGGAGCTGCATCTCATGGGCATAGCCAACCCACGTGACCGTGCCAAGAGCTACCCCCATGAGTTCTCCGGCGGGATGCGCCAGCGCGTCGTCATCGCGATGGCGCTCATCACACGCCCCAAGCTGCTCATCGCCGATGAGCCCACGACCGCCCTCGATGTCACCGTGCAAAAGCAGGTGCTCGATCTGCTCCATGCGCGCCAGCAGGAGCTTGGTACCGCCATCATTCTCATCACGCATGACCTCGGACTCGTCAGCAACTACGCGAAGCGCACGCAGGTCATGTACGCAGGAAGCATCGTCGAGCAGGCACCCACGCGCACGCTGCTCCAGAGCCCCAAGCATGCCTACACGCGCGCGCTTCTCGCCTCCATTCCCAGTATGGGTAGCAAGGGCGAGCCCCTGCCAACCATCCCAGGGCTTGCTCCCCACCTCACCGCCGCCCCGCAGGGGTGCAGCTTTCGCGAGCGCAATGAGCTGGGCAATTCGCAGCTCTGCGCCCGCGATTACCTCCCACCGCTCGTCGAGATCGAGCCGGATCACTGGGTGCGCCAATGCCCAGGATGTCTCGCCTAGATAGGCTGAGAATCTGTCCCAAAAGAACCCCCACGAGCTATCGTGGAGGTTCTCTTGCCCTATGGGCAGGCCATTTGCGAATGAGGTCGCACTGCCCTTAGGGCATGAGCGACCCAGCCGCGCTGTACTTAGATCGCAAAGTAGGATTCCTTGCTGATCTTGTCGAAGTACTGGCAGGCCTCCTTGAGCTTGATACTATCATAGTAATGGAGCCTTTCTAGCCTGCTTCGCAGCCCGTCAAAGGACCTTCGTATTTGTTGCAAGGATTTGTTAAATCGCTCGTGACTGCGTACGGATTGTTTAAAGAAGCGTCGCTGATCGCGGGTCATGTGACGCATGAGGTATTGCTCTCGATTATTCTGGACATTGAGGCGGCGAGCGAGGCGTACGATGTCTGGGGCAGCGTACTGGGGCGTGATGCGCCCAGCACCTACATCCGTGAGGATTTCACCGTAGTTGCCACGTAGGTTCGATGACTCGACGACGATTGCAAGGAGACTCTTGTACGGCTCTTCGTTGAGGGACGTCTGAGCGGAGAGGGGGGCCGCGTAGAGGGCGGCGACTGTGCCAAGTAGAAGGGGTGTTTTCATCACTGTGTGCGGTTAGAGTGAGAGGACGCGGTAGCCTCGCTTGAGGTAGGCGGTGAGGGGACGACCCATGTACTTGACATCCACACCGAGGGCGCGTAGCTCGTCGACGAGGCCGTAGCTCTGGGCGCAGGCTTGGCAGGAGTAGACCTTGACACCAGCTGCTTGCATGTTTTTGAGCAGGGCTTGTGTTTCAGGATTTTCTACGACTAGTTTGTTAGAAGGTCCCCAAAGGATGATATTGACCTCGTCGAACCAGCCAGCCTTCTTCGCGGTGGGACCGTACATGCCGACAAAGTTCTTCGCGATGGCGGGGTTGCCGCTCGTCCAGAGGATGGCGAGCTTGTTGCTATTCTTTAGGTTAAGCTTTTGGAGGGCTTTGATGATGTCATCAGGATTGGCTCGCTGGCGGTAGTCGGGGTTGACGTAGGCGTAGACGATGGTGCCGTTCGTGTCGATGACGTAGGTGGCGGGGATGGGGAGCTGGTTTTTCTTATTCCCGTTGACCTCGCTGAGCTTGAATTTCGACTCGTATCGCGTGGCGGTCTCGCTGTCGAGGGTAAAGACGAGCTTGTAGTTGCTTGAGACGGTGAGGTTGGGATCGGAGAGTACCTTGAAGTCGAGCTTGTTTTTCTCAACCGTGCTCAGACTCTTGTCGGGCAGCTCGGGTGTGAGGGCGATGAGCTGTGCACCGAGTCCCTTAATGATGCTGTTGTGGTCAGTGAGTTGCTTGAGCGCGATGTTGCAGTAGGGGCACCAACCGCCGCGGTACCACGTGAGCACGACGGGCCCATTTTTGAGAGTCTCGCTGAGGCGCACTTCCTTGCCTTGGTGATCCTTGAGGGCAAAGTCGGGGGCTTTGTCGCCTACTTGGAGTCCTTGTGAGGGAGGCGCAGCAGGCTCTTGGGCTTGGCTACTGAGACCGAGAAAGACCCCTGAGAGCAGGGTGGCGGCGAGTATGGATGTGAGTATTTTCATATCGTGTATTTGTAGGTTAAGAGAATGCTATTATACAAAATAATAATATGAAGAAAAGTGAATTCGTTCTAATTTCCTCCTAATGTCACAAAATGAATAAATAAGCATCACTGTTAGCCATTTCAGCGTGACAGCTCAAAAAATTCTGTTATAATACCCAGCAGTATGAATAGACCAGCAATTCAAATGGAACATGTAGAGCCACGCAGTAAATGGATCGCTCTGCTTCTCTGCATCCTTTTCGGCTACCTCGGTATCCATAAGTTTTATGAAAAAAAGGTACTCTGGGGTCTTATCTACCTCTTTACAGGAGGTATCTTCCTCATCGGGGTGATTTTGGATATCATTATTTTGCTCTTCAAGCCTAATCCTTATTATTCTTAGGATATTAGCTCGTGCTATTTGTCGAGCTCTTTAAGATCCACTGTGATACGGGGCGTGATGATGCAGTCACGGTACTCACCTGCCTCGACCTGCGTGCGCGGCCAGACGATGCAGTTGACCAGAGAGCTCTGCGCGGGGATGTGCGCATCTGCCCCGATCACACAGTCCTCGCAGATCTCGGCGAGGGCTGATATTTTTGCCTGAGGGTGAATGCGCTGGGAGGATGGGAGCTCCATGATGGCCGTGTGGTACTGCCTAGGCGTGCCTATCTCGTACCAATTGCACCAGTCAAAGACAACTCCGCCCGCCTCGCCGCGCTTGATGAGCTCGAGCCACAGCGGGACGATGGAAAAGCACTCCTGCTCGGGGAAATCCTCTGCGATAGAGGGGTCGATCACGTAGATGCCGGCGAATTGGTAGCTCCCTGCATCCACGCCTAGCGCATGGCGTATGTCGGTGATGAGTCCCGTGGCGGGGTCAAAGCCGACGTTCTTGTGCCCATCCACGCTGCGTAGGGCAAAGGTGAGCTTGTGCCCTCCCTTGATGTGGGCGCGCAGGAGCTCATCGACGGGGATGTCGGTGAGGATGTCTCCATTTTGCACGATGATGGGTTGATCGGGCTGGAGATGGGGGAAGATTTTTTTGAGTCCACCGCCTGAGTCCAGCGGGCTTTCTTCGTGGCTGAGGTGGAGGGGGCAGCCTCGATACACTCCCTCGGGGAAGGTCTTTTCCCAGAGAAAGTCATGCTGGGACATATTGATGCTAAAGCTGCGTACACCTGCGGCATAATGCCTATCAAGGATATGCTGTACAAGCGGCTTTTGAAAGATGGGCGTGAGAGGCTTGGGGAGGATGTAGCTGAGGGGTGCCATGCGGGTACCATGACCCGCGCAGAGGATGAAGGATTGCATAGAAAGAGCTAGTGGGTAGGGGAGTTGGATGATTGTGAGTGAGGTGTGAGAGGAGGGAAAAGGGCTTACCAGAGACCCGGTAGGTCGAGCGTGATCGCGCAGATGCCCATGACGAGATTGGCGACGGCGTGATAGAGGATGACAGGGGTGATTTTTTTCGTCATGACCGTCAGCAAGTAAGCTATACTGCCAAAGAGGAAGGCACCCGCATAGTCTTGGGGCTGATGGATGAGGATGAATCCTGCTGTGGGCACGAGGTAGGCGAGCCACGAGGTCGTGCCGAGCGGGACGCGCTGGGGCTCATCGCGGTCAATGATCCAGCGCATCAGAAAGCCGCGCCAGAAGAGCTCCTCGACGAGGGCGACAATCACCACGGCGCGGATGAAGCGCAGGATGTATTGCCCGTAGCATAGAGCACTCCCCTCGCCAAAGATGCGTGCAGGATCAAAGCCGTCATGGGCGTCAATCCAGCCGACGAGGTAGGGGAAGAGCCAGAGCCCAATGGCGGGGATGCCCAGCAGAGCTCCGATGAGGCAGGGCTTCCACGACCAGTCCCACTCGACACCGCGACGCGACCACCAGAGATAGCCCCCGCAGATAAGGGTCTGGAGGGGGTAGATGAGCATCTCGGGCGCACGCTGCCACCAAGCCGCCTCGGGGTGATCCCAAGCGAAGAGGGCATCTGCCGCGGGGAAGAGCAGTAGCATGAGCATGAAGATGATGAAGGGCAGCGCGTAGCTGCGGTAGAGGACTTCATCGCTGAGCTCTGCTCGTCGGGGCTGGCTCATGGTCGGGCTTAAGGCTGGGGATGATTTTTGAGGCGAGCCTCGCAGAAGCGAGCCATCTGATCACAGGCGAGCTCCAGCTGCGCCATGCTCGTCGCGTAGCAGCAGCGTAGGTAGCCCTCACCTGAGGGTCCAAAGGCGGTACCGGGTACGGCGGCGACCTTACCTTCTTGGAGGAGCTTGAGCGCGAAGTCCGCCGAGCTCAGCCCAAAGCGCTGGATGCTGGGGAATGTGTAGAATGCACCCCCTGGGAGGTGGCAGTCCATCCCCATATCGTTGAATCGTCCCACGATATAATCTCGGCGCTTGTGGTAGCTCTCGCGCATCTCCAGCATCGCGGGCGTCCCTCGCTCCAGTGCCTCAATGCCCGCCTCCTGTGAGGTGATCGTGGGGCATATCATCGTGTAGGAGTGGATCTTGCACATCTGCTCGATGAGGGGGGCGGGCGCGCAGACGTAGCCGAGGCGGAAGCCCGTCATGGCAAAGGCCTTGGAGAAGCCATGCAGCAGCACCGTGCGCTCCTTCATCCCTGGGAAGGAGGCGATACTGGTGTGTTCCTCGCCATCGTAGCGCAGCTCCGAGTAGATCTCGTCTGTCAGCACAACGAGGTCGTGACGTACACAGATCTCACTGATCTCGCGCAGCGTGTCGTAGGGTGCGATCGAGCCCGTGGGGTTCGTGGGGAAGTTGAGCATGAGTGCCTTGGTGCGCGGCGTAATGGCTGCCTCAAGGCGTGCGGGGTTCAGCGCGAAGAGATCCTCTATCCCTGTCTCGATGGGGCGGGGCACACCATCGGCGAGCAGGATGCTCGGGCTGTAGCTCACGTAGCAGGGCTCATGGTAGAGCACCTCATCACCCGGATTGAGCAGCGAGCGCAGAGCGAGGTCAATAGCCTCACTGACACCCACCGTCGGTAGGATCTCGCAGCGTGGGTCGTAGTCGACGTGAAAAAAATCTGACACGTAGCGCGCGATGCTCTCACGCAGTCTCTCTAGCCCCAAATTACTCGTATAGGTGGTCTGCCCTCGCTCCAGCGAGACGATGGCCGCCTCGCGTATATTCCATGGCGTGGCAAAGTCGGGCTCACCGACACCCAGCGAGATGATGTCCTTGCTGCCTATGACGAGGTCAAAGAAGGCGCGTATGCCCGACCCTGGTAGATTATTTACCTTGGTGCTCAGTTTGTTATCCCAGTTCATAATGAGAGTGGTCTGCGTTATCAGGGAGAGACAATGAGGCGTTCGTGCGTGCTATCGCCCTCAAAGAGTACATCGTCTTTCTTGTAGGTCTTGAGGCGGAAGTGCGTCGCCGTGGAGAGCACGCCGTCGATATTGGAGAGCTTTTCACTGACGAAGCGCGCGACGGCGGGCAGTGTGTTGGACTCCATAAAGACGAGCAGATCGTAGCCACCTGAGATGAGGTAGCAGCTGCGCACCTCGTCAAAGCGCGCAACGCGGCGCGCGAGGCGATTGAATCCCTCGCCGCGATGAGGCGCACAGCGCACCTCGATAAAGGCGTAGACATGCCCCTCGTCTTCGTCGTCGTTGATGATGGCTTGGTAGCCGAGGATGCGGCCTTGCTCTTCGAGCTCGTGACGTGCTTGGGCGACCTCGGCTTCGGAGGCGTTGAGACGCTCGGCGAGTTCAAGATCGGTGAGGCGGGCGTTCTCCTTGAGGAGGGCGATGAGGGCATCTTTGTTCATGTAGGGGAATATATGTGATAAGTGAATAATGTCAAGATTATTTATCCTTGCCCTCGGGGTCGAAGGGCAGTTGATTGCGGAGTGTGTCGAGGCGACGCAGCAGCATGACGATAGCGAGACGGTGCGCCTGTTCCTGCCCGCGCAGCTTGTCCTGCTGGATGTAGATGTGCTGCATGGCCTCAAGATAGGTGAGCCATTTTTCATCCGCCGTTTGCTGCGCCTTGGTCAATGCGGCGAAGTCGGCGTGCTGACGGTACTTGAGCTTGAGCCAGTCTTGTATCATCTGATTGGCAAAGCGCATCTGGGTGAGCAGTAGTTGGTACTGCGCGGCGAGTAGGTAGGCCTCGGAGAAGGGGGCTGCTGCTGCTGCGGCCTCTGCTTGCTCCTTGGCGTCGGTATCATCGGGATTGTCGGCCAGTTTCTTTTGAGCCTCGCGCTGGGTCTGGAGGAGGCGCTCCATCTGCCAGATCAGAGGATTGCTGTAGTCTCCTAGGGCGTTGGGCAGCCGCGTCTCGCGCGCTGGTTTGAAGATAAAGTCGTGGTAGCGCGTCTGAATGAGGCTGCGCTTGAGCTGGGTGAGATTCTTCTCAAGAGCCTTTCCCTTGAGGGGCTCGCCAGCGGTGAGCGGGAGTCCTGCGGCGAGTGTTGCCCACTGGAGCTCCGCCTTGTAGTAGCTGATCCAGACGCGCTGCGCGAGCTTGATTCGATCGATGAACTCCGTGTTGTCCGCCGTGCTGTAGGCGAGGATTTCTTTATCAATAAAGGTTTTAAGCGACTTCTCCGTCGTGGGTGTTTTCGTCTGGGCGGAGAGGGGGGAGAGCCATGCGACGAGGGCACAGCAGCTAAGGACAAAGGGGGTATTCATGAGAAAATCGAAAGAGGGGATGTCACTATCATTCTATGCCAAAGCCCAGCCCATGGGAAGAAAAAAAATCACGACTCCCCCGTCTTTCGCGAGATTTTCCATGCGATGAACAACCAGAGCGCGAGAAAGACCGCCGAGATGAGCAGCACAAGGGGGGCGCCCTGCGAAAAGACTAGCGGGAGAGCCATCGCCGTCCAGAGCCCCCCGCCCATGATGGGCTCATGGAGCAGCTGCTTGTAGCCGAAGGCAGCAGGTGCGCTGGATTTATTCTGCGGATCGACGGTGCGCAGCAGCAAGAGCCCCGTGGCCGTGACCCCCATGGATTGGCCAAACTCTGCAATGCCGCGCTCAAACCAATCCTGCTTGAAGAGCCTCGGTGCAAGCCAGAGAAGCAAGAACACACTCCACGCAATACCCGCGAGCACAAGGATGAGCAGCGGCGCCCAATGCGTGCTGATGACATCCAGCTGGATCGTGCAGACGGCGGCCACGACGAGGAAGTCGAGACTCGCACCCGTGATGCGCTGCATCTGGCCATGGTCGATGAGGTGTGCCCATGCGGTCTTGTTGACGAGCTTTTGCAGCAGCAGACCTCCTATCATGCAGAGGGGGAAGAGCGGGAAGGCGCGAAAGAAGACAAAGCTCACCGGCTCGCCAGCCTGCGACCATGTGCGTATGGCTAGCTCGAGCTCCGTGAGGCCTTGCAGGATGAGCCAGCCGAGGAGTACAGCGATGCCGAGGATGGCCACATGCCATGCGAGCGAATCAATGGAATCGGCTACCACGGTTTGCTGCCCTGCGGCGGGGCGTTGGTCTTGGGGGTAGATGCCGATGCGCTGCTGCGCATCCATTTCTCCCTGTGGCTTGGCTTGGGTCAGGTAGCCTCGGCGGCGCGCCCAGTTGATGAGGGCGATGCCTAGCACCACACCCGAGATCATGCCAATCGTGGCCACCGTGTAGCCGAGAGCGATGCCCTGCGGCCAGTCGAGCTGGGTCATGCTCGCCGCCATGCCACCGACTGTGCCGTGGCCGCCCTCAAAGCCAATCTCAAGCAGATTGCCAAAGCCAGAGGAGACGCCGTAGAGCGGCGTGAGCAGCAGCAGGACGAGTCCAATGCCGAGCACATACTGCCCCCAAGCCTGAACTTGTCCGTAGCAAAATTGCGGCAGCGCCATCTGCCACACCTTCTTCATGCGTGGGATCGCCGCTCCGAGGAAGAGCCCCGCAAAGACGAGGTTGATCAAAAAGCCCGGTAGCTGCTTGATACCCGCGATCCATTCAGCAGGGATGAGCGAGGGAAAGAGGTTGACGATCAAAAGCCCTAGCAAGCCACCGATGACAGAGCTAGGCAGGTAGAGCAGCTGAAAGAAGGGGATGAGGCTGCGTAGCAGCTTGCCGCAGACGAGAAGGCTGCACAAGAAGGTGAGGATGCCGATCGCGTCCATGATTAGCGCAGCTCGATGAGGGTGATTTCGCTAGGGACGCCGACGCGCAAGGTGAAGCCGGGCCAGAGACCCGCGCCATTGCTGACGTAGAGCTGCGTCTTGGTGTCATTGATATGATCGTAATGCCCTGAGACATAGCCACCATTGTACTGAGCCACGATGAGGTCAAAGCCCAGCATCATGCCCCCATGCGTATGTCCCGCAATCTGGAGATCCACGCCATGCTTCGCACTCTGTGGGGCGAGGTCGGGTCGGTGGGCGAGCATGATGACGGGACCTGTCACTCCCTGCATCGCCTTCTCAAAGTCCACCGTAGGGGCATGCAGCGAGCCGTAGATCTCATTTTGCCTGTCGGGGACGAGATCTCCAGCAATATCGCCGACGCCCGCGACGAAGAGACCAGGGACGGGCTGGTCATTTGCATTCTCGAGCGTTTTCATGCCCAAGCGGCGGAACTCGTCCATCCACGCGTGGTAGCCCGAGTAGTACTCGTGATTGCCCGCTGTCACATAGACACCATAGCGAGCCTTGAGCTCCCCTAGGGGTTCGACCGTGCCGCGGCGCAGCGAGAGATCGCCGTCGATGCTGTCACCAGGCAGCACGATGATATCAGCGTTGAGCGCATTGGTGCGGCGTACGATTTCCTCGGCATAGGCTCGGTCATTGAGCTGGGCGAGGTGGAGGTCGGCGAGTACGGCAATCTTGAATCCCTTGTGCTGAGGGGGGAGGTCTTTGATCTCTAGGGAGACCTTTTTCACATCAGGGACGCGCATTGACTGCCACATGCTCGACAAGGTCAGCAGCACACCTGTTATATAGATACCGACACTCAGCGCGCGGAAGGGGAACTTGGCGCGAGGGCGATGATCGCGCCTGTCGACTTTTCTCATCTTGCTGACGATCCAAAAGACGAGTGCGACGACATCACGCAGCACAACCAAGCAGAGCAAGATAATGAGGAGAACGAAGAGAGCCGAGCCCAGCATGAGCACCAGACGCGGAGCCTCGGGGAGGAAAAAGGTCTTCCCCGGCCAAAATGTATGCAAAATATGCGAACGCATACCACCTAGCAAAATAGGGAGGGCTAAAAAGACACGCAACCACCACGCGATTCGCAACGGCAAGACAAGACTGGCAATGACGTACAAGGAGAAGAGTGGAATCATGAACTGGTGCATGGGCGGTATTCTACCACGATTTATTTTCTGCGTCTAGAAGCATTTTATTGTAATATTGTCCTACTCTCGCATCTTTCGGCTTGACAAATGGGGGAAAAAATAGTTTGATAATCACCCGCATGTCCAAAAAGCTTAAAATCGCACTGCCAAAGGGTAGCCTCCAAGACTCTACCGTGGATCTTTTCCGCAAGGCTGGTTTCAATGTCGTGGTCTCAAGCCGCAGCTACAAACCAACCTGCGATGATGATAGCCTCGAGCTCTATCTCATCCGAGCTCAAGAGATTGGTCGCTATGTCCATCAAGGCTTCATCGATGCCGGTATCACTGGTCGTGACTGGATCTATGAGAACTGCGCTGATGTCGACGTGCTCACTGACCTCCAGTACTCCAAGGCGACGAGCCTCCCCACCCGCTGGGTGCTCATCGTCCCCGAGAATAGCCCCATCAAGACGGTTGCCGATATGGAAGGCAAGCGTATCGCCACCGAAGGCGTCGGTATCACCGAGCGCTGGCTGCGTGAGCATGGTGTCAACGCACACGTTGAGTTCTCCTGGGGTGCTACTGAGGTGAAGGTTCCCGATCTCGTCGATGCCATTGTGGACATCACCGAGACTGGCTCCTCCATCCGCGCCAACAAGCTGCGCATCGTCGATACGCTCATGACTTCCTATCCTCAGTTCGTCGCGAACAAGGTTTCCATGGATGATGAGTGGAAGCGTGAGAAGCTCCAGAACATTGTCATGATGCTCAAGGGCGCTCTCGAAGCTCGTGACAAGGTCGGTCTGAAGCTGAATCTGCCTGCTGACAAGGTAGATGCACTCGTCGAGGCTCTGCCCTCCCTGCGTCGTCCCACGGTATCTCCTCTCACTGAGGCTGGTTGGGTCGCCATCGAAACGGTCATTGATGAGGCTGTCGCTCGCGAAATCATCCCTCAGCTCAAGGCTCTGGGTGCCGAAGGCATCATCGAATACCCTCTCAACAAGCTCATTCACTAAGAATAGCTGCTGAGACTCCCCCTCTCCCATCATAGAGAAACTAAACAATTAATTATTAACTAGCACATTATGGGTTCGCTTAAAAAGAGACGTAAGGCTAAAATCAACAAGCACAAGCGCAGCAAGCGCATGCGCAGAAACCGCCACAAAAAGCGTTTGCGTTACAAATCCTAAGCTGCGCGCCTTGACTTTACGTCTCGACGCAAGCGAGGATCTATTTCCACGGCATTGGCTCTCATTGATGAGTCAATGCCGTTTTTCTTTCGCTTTCTCTCGTGTTGGATTGTTTGAACTTAGCGTAATGCTATCATTTTGCAATTGCAAAAGTAGAGAATATTGTGTAAAGTGATACTTGCTTCAAGCTTCGTCGTTATCTTTTGTTAGCATTTTTACAGTCCGAGATCAATGCTGCGAGATAGCGTCAATCCCTCACATCCTTTGAAAACATGATTAGTAAATACGTCATCACCTACACATTATGCTTTGTTGCCTTCGTGCTCTGCTACAGCGTCCTCGGTGAGGGGCAGATGCAGAGAGCTCTCTTGTTTCAAGTCCTGCTTTTTTGGCTGCTTAATGAGCTGTGGTTTTTCCTCAGCGCGTTGCCTGCTCTCATGACGGCGATTTTCAAGTGGGCTACGAAGCGAGAGGATGAAACGAATCGCGCCGTGCAGAGGATTGTACGCCTCTCCAGCGTGTCCCTCCTCCTGCTGCCTCATGGGGTATTTGCCCTGCTGTATCTCTGCAACCTACTCTCGCGAGGCGGCTTTCAGGAGACGTTAGGGCTGCCGCTGTCTCAGGGTTTATTTGTGAGTGCTTATGCGGGATGTGTGATGCTCTTTATCATCGCCTTGTTCACTCCTATTCACGGATTTTCACTCTCTCTTCTCTTTGAGTCAATAGAGAATAGCAGTGGACGCCGCTCTGAGAAGTGACGGGCAGCTCTGACTCTGCGTGGGAGGGCTGAGCGTGTATCAGTGCAGCCAGTCTTTCTCTGGGCTAACGTCTCTCTAGGCAGAGTAGATGGTCAGGAGGCTGCGGAGATTTACGGAAAGATGGATTCCAGCCCTCAGTGCTACGATGCTGCTTGAGCTGGCGCAGGAGATCTTTGCTCTTGGGGGGCAGGGGGTGGTCAGAGTGCGGGGTTGGCCAGAGTGCTTGAGGAATCAGACCGTGATAGGGAATATAGAACAGAGCTCTATTCTCTTACCCGTGCTCAAAAAGGGGTTCCCTTGCGAAAGATGTCTTGAGCCCAATGTGAAGCAAGGCATCTCTAAGCCTCATTCTGGCTCCACGGGGGGGGAAGAGACGAGTCTGTGTTCGGATGGCGCGTGCGCCTCGACCGTGTAGATTGTCACGGTCGAGGCGACATAAATGCGATTCTACAGGCATAGATTGATGCGCTGTAGAAAGGGTAAAGTGTTATCGTATGTCTTGAGACGATGATTACAGAAGATACTTTGATGAGTATCCCTGTCTCCTATGCGAGTACGTCCAGAGTCTAGCTGGCTTCGCTCGTGCCTTCAAGAGGTGTAGCGATGTGCTCTTCCTCTGTTTTGACGCGTGGCTTGCGACCGCGTGGACGACCAGTGTAGGGTTTCTTGACGCGTGGTGCTCTTGATACGGGTTCTAGCGGGTCGATAACTCCTTCTTCTCCCAGCCTAGAAACGAGGTTGCGCAGTGCGAATGTGATGACTGCGGTTCGATCCATATAGTTCTCTGCACACATCTCATCTATCTCCGAGAGGAGTGTTGCAGGGCAACGGAAGGCTATTAATTTCTTTTTCATATTGTTAAGCAGTGTTAAGTAAGTACACATATAATATCATACTACGCCACTAATAGCAACTACTTTTTAGTCGATTAGTTATTTAATTGTATTTTTTAAAGTATTATTTTAGAAGATGAAAACGTTTCTTCTTTGAAGGTCATTGTATTTGATAGCAATCCATAACGTATCACTGGGCATGAGATTTCCTTCGAATTTGTCAGCCCACTCGACGAGTAAAATGCGTGAAGAGTCGAGATAGTCTTGCCAGCCTAGTGAAAGGGCTTCGATGTGATTTGCCATTCGGTAGAAGTCAAAGTGGGCGAGGCTGATCTCATCGCATTCATACTCATGAACGAGCGAAAATGTGGGACTCACGGCATGCTCCTTTGAGCCGAGACCACGCAGGATTCCTTGCACGAGATGCGTTTTTCCTGCACCGAGCTCACCGACGAGTCCGATGACATCACGAGGCTCAAGGTACTTCGCAATGGTGACTCCTAGCTCACGCATGGCCTCGGGGGAGTCGATGGGGATGGGGTTGTTGGGAAAAATTTTTTTCAGATTTTTCATAAATGTAAAAAAATTTCTTGTCAAATGATGAATTTGTCTTATAATGTCGCAGCACCGCGAGTGCGGGCTCAACAAGAAAATACTACATAATTATGGCACATGCAATTTTTATTACTGGAGGTAAGCAATACCGCGTGACGGTAGGCGACGTTCTCAACGTTGACCGTATCTCTGGTCTGACTACCGACGGCGAAGCGAGCTTCGACCAAGTACTCCTCGTAGAAGACGGCGAAACGACCACCGTCGGTACACCCATGGTCGCTGGTGCTAGCGTCACCGCCAAGGTTCTCGATGCTGAAGCACGCGGTGAAAAGGGTATCGCTTTCAAATTCAAGCGTCGCAAGGGTTATCACAAGAAGAAGGGCTTCCGCGCTTCCTTGACTCGTATCGAAATCACTGGCATCAACGCCTAATCGCTCACCCACTTTTACCAATAGATCACTAAGATATGGCACATAAGAAAGGTCAAGGTTCCGTACGTAATGGACGCGACTCACGCAGCAAGCGCCTCGGCGTCAAAAAGTTTGGTGGCCAAGCCGTCATCCCTGGCAATATCATCATCCGTCAGCGCGGTACCAAGTTCAAGCCTGGTAAGGGCGTGGGCATGGGTCGTGACTACACGATCTTCTCCCTCGTCGATGGACGCGTCTTCTTCGACCGTGAAGGTCGTCGTGTGAATGTCATCGCTCCTGAGGCTTAAGAAATTTTCAAGAGTTTCATTTTTTGACAAAACAGCTGTTCTTCAAGGAACGGCTGTTTTTCTTTTTCCCATTCTCTGTTGCTATGTCCGATACGGCTTTTCTTTCCTCATCGACTGCGAAGAAATCGCGCGAGCGTTGGATCGACTGTGTGCGCGTGCTCGCTATTTACCTCATTATTGTTTATCATCTGCGCGCGTCAGCCTTTATGATCACGGGTGTAGCGGATGTGGTACAGGATGGGCTTTTTTTGCTTTTTAATCAGCCGAGCGCGCGTCTGAGTTTTTTCTTTTTGATTGCGGGCTACTTCGTCCATGCAAAATTGAGTCTCAAGAATTGGTTGATGCGCATTGCTTTGTTACTCAGTGCGTATATGATATGGAATAGTCTTTGTCTCTTGCCAGCCGTGCTCACACCTAGTCTCTTTGAGGCTTATGCGACGAAGGGGATAGCGCAGATGTATGGGGTGGGCTCAGCATCGAAGTTTTGTATCGATTATCCTCTGTGGTTTATACGCGATCTTGTAGTGATGATGCTTTTTGTCCCGCTGATGCGCTTCATCCCGCTGCTGTGGGTGGGGCTGCTGTTGCTCTGTGCCTATCTCTCGGGTGGGCGTGAGTGGGTGATTGCGGATGTGTTTGCGATGCCTGAGTTTAGCTTTTGGTGTCTTTTTGTGCTGGGTATGTATGCGTCGCGTGTGAGTCTGGCTAGACTGCGCTCGCTGATGCCGTGGCTGGGTACTGCGGTGTTGCTGCTCTGGCCACTGTTGATTTTCTACAAAGGCGATATTGTCGCCTCTCCATGGTACCGTGATCCTACTGTGCTGGTGCTGCTGAGTGTGTATCAGGCTCTCGTGTTGATGAGTCTCGGGCATGCGATTTGGTGTTACTTGCCTCGCGCGGTGGGGGAGTGGATGGTGCGCTTTGCGCCGTCGAGTTTCTTGGCTTTTGCGTGGCATGGTCTGTGGATTTTTATCTTGCCTCCTGTGTTGAAGATGCTCTGGTCTCCGCTCGCATCGAGTAGTGTGGTTATTTTGGGGCTACCTTTTTTTATCATGTGGTTGAGCCGCGTGGCAGATCGTTTCTTGTCGCGCCGTGCGCCGATGGTAGCGATGCTGTGTTGCTACAAGTTGCCACGAAAAAAGGAGGGGAGCGCGTAGCCCCCCTCATGTCGTGATTAATAGAGTGTAAACTCAATGTGCATGTAGTCGCGGTCGTTGAAGAGCCCAAAGGGGCGTGCTCCAACGCTCATCCACGCGAGCCACCAGAAGTCGTACTCGGGCGCTGCGAAGCGTGCACTTTTGCCCGTTGTCTTGTTGCCGTTGTGCGCGGCGTCAAAGTCAAGGGCTATGGCCCAGGCGTGCATGGAGGTGCTGTATCCACCGCGCACATTTCTATTGTTGTAGCATCCATCGTAGATGTCGAGTCCGAGCTCGTGGACTCGTGAGGCTCCGTAGTGCTTGAGCACGCGTTGGAGGGCGCGCTCAGCGGCGGGGGCGATGAGCTCGTGGGTGCTCACCTTCTCGATGCGCTTGCCTGCGTAGTAGAAGGGGTAGGGGGGCTCGATGCTGACCATAGGGATGTGTCCTGCCTTGCCGTAGGGGGATTTGCCCTTGCGTATGCTGGATTTGCTAGGCCATTGTGATTGATCGTCTTCTCCTGTGTAGTGGGCGATGGCGGCGCGGGTGAGTGGACCGATGATGCCATCGGGGCTGCTGCCTACGATGGCTTGAAGGCGCTTGATGATGCTTGTGTTCATTCTGGGGAGGTTTGCTTGAGGACGTTGAGCTCGTGGCGCAGCTCTGCGATTTGGACTTCGCGTTGCTCGCTGCGTGCTTTGGCCTCATCGAGGCGCTCGGTGAGGCGCTTGATCTCCATTTGCTGATGCTTGATGAAGATGCCAATGAAGGTGAGTCCTGCGATGGCGATGCCTCCTGTTGTGTAGGTGGGATCCGCACTCAGTGCGGCTGAGCCTAGGAGTATAGAGCCTGTGTACCAGCTGATCATTACTTGTCTCCTTCTATTTGTACGGCGATGCCGTAGATTTTGTGGAGCAGCTCGATATCAGCGGCTTGCTCGGGGGTGACGATGCAGGAGCTCAGGGTGAGTAGGGCGATGGTCACGGCGATGCTTTGTAGGGTGGTTTTAATCATATGCTTGGATGATGAGGCTGTCTTCTTTATCTCCCCAGTAGGCCCAGCCTGCCACGCGTACTCCGAGGTAGTAGAGTGGCTTGGCCCAGCAGGGGAGGAGGCGGCGGAATGCCTTGTCGGCTTCTCGTTGGGAGAAGGGGGGAGTCCAGCTGCTTTGTTCGCTGAGTTGGTAGAGAAAGTCGTGTAGCAAGCTTGCTATAAGGGTCTGTTGTGTCTCGATGATTCGTCCTATCCCCGTGCAGCCATCCCAGCGATAGCCGCTTTTCAGGGTGAGTGTGCCTGCGTAGCTCAGCGCAACGAGGAAGTCTTTGTGGGAGCTGAATCTGAGGTTTGTGATTCTTAGCTCAGGCACACGAAAACTGATGGCTTGCGTGAGCTCGTATTTGTAGCTGTGGCAATCGAGCTTTCTGTAGTATACTGTGCTTCTCGATGTCATATACTAAAGTCGCCTCCATCTTTTAAACCATCTCCAAGAGTATCACATACTTTGTTGTTTACGATGT
>CAYJOV010000020.1:0-25160 GCA_964371905.1 uncultured Akkermansia sp.
ACAACTGGTCAAAAAATAATTTGAGCATTTTACAGAAAAAATCTTGCGCTTCCTTATTGCTTTACATTGTCATCGCATCGCTATACACTAATAAGGAAAAGTTAGGAAATTTTTGATCAAAAGCGTTTCTCTTGACCGCCAATTCACCCTACGATTTCCTATTATTCTAACGGGAATAACAAGGTACATTCCCTAGCCGTTAAAGGAGAGAATCAGGCGGAAATATCGCTGACGTTTAGTTCTTTATCGAGCAATATCGCAACAGATTTTAGGCTTTGCAGGACCAAAACTAACAAATTCCTCCAAGCGATGCGATTGAGCTTGTCGTCATGATGACCTTTATGTTAGTGTCATACTATGTACTATGCTGCTCTCTTCCTCCCTGTCGCGGCTCTGCTCGCCTCGACACTCGCCTCTGCTGCCTCCATCGATGCGGAGCAAATCGTCCAATCGGGACGTAGAATGATCCCGCTCGACCTCCCCGCTCACACGCGCGTGCTAACTGGTCGAGCACCTGAGGGAGCGGGTGCGCCCTTTCGCGTACTCTGTGGCAGCAGCCTCCTCTGGGAGGGGAAGGCTGGGGAGCGTTTTTCTGTGATGATACCCCCGCATAGCAAAAGGCTCTACCTCCTTTCACTCAACGCGCCCAATGCAGCATGGTCGCAGCTCGAGTACCAGCGATCCTCGGCAAAGGACATCCCCTCAAAAGAGCCCACTGTCATTCACGCGGAGAAGCTAGGCTTGAAGGCAGGTACCCATGACTCCTCTGCTACCATGCGGCGTGTCCTCCATAGCGCACGCGCTCAGGGCGAGGCTACTATTCATCTCACTCAGGGAGTGTATCATTTCTACCCCGAGGGGGCATTGGGCATGAGCTACTATACCTCCAATCATGATCAGCAAGATCTCCACCCCGTAGGAGTCCCCCTCGTGGATATGCGAAAGATCACGCTGGATGCGGCAGGGAGTACCTTTGTATTCCATGGCAAGATGCAGCCCATCCTCATCATGGACAGCGAGGAGATTGAGATCAAGAATCTCAAGGTAGCCTACAAGACCGCCTACAGCACCGAGGCGCGTATCATAGAGCAGAGTCACGGGAAGACGCGCGTCGAGATCGCGCCCGAGATCTTTGACTGGACGGTGGAAAAGGGGCAGTTTTTCAACAAGGGGCTGGGCTGGCAAGAGAGGGTCAACAATGCAGCTGTCTTCAAGCCCGATGGCAGCATGGCGCCCCTCTACCGCTCTGGGGATCTCGTCTGGACGGCGCAGGCGCGCCTCGTGGGCGAGCGTGAGGTGCTCTTTGATCTCGACAGCGCAGCACTGGGCTTGGAGGTGGGAGATACCCTCATCCTACGCAGCTACGCAAGACCGCACCCCGCCATGGTGATCTACCGCAGCCGTGACACGCGGCTGGAGGAGGTGACTTTCCATGATTCGCAGGGCATGGCGCTGCTCGCCCAGCGCAGTGAGAATGTCACCATACGCGGGGGCGGTTGCGTACGTCGTGCGGGGCGTCTGCACACCTCGGGGGCGGATGCGACGCATTTCTCCAATTGCCGAGGGCTGATCCAGGTCAGCGGTGCCCTCTACGAGGGCATGATGGATGATGCCATCAATGTGCACTCCACCTGCCTCGCCATTGTCGAGAAGCGCAGCCCGCGCGAGATCATCTCGCGCTACGTGCATGGACAGGCCGTGGGCTTTGAGACCGTGCTCGCGGGCGAGAGGCTGCAATTCATCAAAGGCGCGACGCTGGAGAATCACCCCGACATCGTGCGCGTGGCGCAAGTCGAGCGGCTCGATGAGCGTCATCTGCGTATCCTGCTTGAGGAGGATATACCCGCAGGTATCGGAGTAGGTGACGCGTGGGAGAATGCGGACTGGTACCCCTCGGTGAGCTTTACCCACAACACGGTGCGCTGGAATCGCGCGCGCGGCGCGCTCTTCACCACCCCCAAGCCCGTGCTCGTGAGTGACAATCTTTTTCACTGGGGCAGCGGCTCGGCGATCTTGCTCGCAGGGGATGCTCAAGGCTGGTATGAGAGCGGACGCTGCCTCGATGTGACGATACGCAACAACCGATTCATCCAGAATCTCACCTCAGGCTACCAATTCACCGAGGGCATCATCTCCATCTACCCCGAGGTCAAAAAGCCCGAGCAGCAAAAGACCCCCTACCATCAGAATATACTCATTGAGAAGAATCACTTTGTCACCCACCGCGTGCCCCTCGTCTTTGCGATCTCGGCGAGTGGCATCACCTTCCGCGATAATAGCGTCGTGTGGAATGATCTCTTCCCCGCACGCCACGGTGGTGCACCATTCGTGCTGCGACACTGCCCCGAGGGCGCACTCAGGGAGTCTGGAACAAAAAAAATCGACAATAAGTAATCAATTTTACGCTGTGATATTGACGAAGCAGGCTTCTTCCTGTACATTGTTATGAGTACTTCATCATACCATCGTACAACGATTATCCATCCCTCCACCAATTTACAACTGTGTATTCAAACGAAAACTATCTCATCGACCTCCTAGTAGAAGATCAGGTCATCGACGCGATGACCGTCGAGCAAATACGCGAGCAGCTGCTCCCGACACAAGGTCTCGTCGATTATCTACTCGAAAATAACTACTTTGACGCAGAATACCTCGCGCAGACTGCCGCCAACCACTCGGGGATGGACTATGTGAAGCTCTCCCAATTTGAAGTCGAAGCTTCCATCATAGGCTCAGTCAAGCCCGAGCTACCCCGCCGCGTGCGCTTCATCCCCATAGGTGATGACGGCTACTCGCTGCAGGTCGCCATTGTCGACCCCTTTGACATGGACACGCTCGACAGCCTCCCTCAGTTCCTCGGGCGCGACCTCTCCTTCTTCGTCTGCTCCATCCCCGAGATGAGCAAGGCTCTAGAAAAGTATTACCCCGAAATCGACGCGGCGAACAAAAACGGAGATGCTCCTATCGTTGCCCTGATTGACAACATGTTCAACGAGGCGCACGGCATGCGCGCCTCCGACATTCACATCGAGCCCATGGAGGATAGAGTGCGCATGCGCTACCGCGTGGACGGTCGTCTCGTCGAGGTGGCGAATCACCCCAAGAAGCTCTTGGGTGCGATGATCGCACGCCTCAAGGTCATGAGCTCCACCATGAGTATAGCCGAGAAGCGCGTCCCCCAAGACGGTCGTATCGAGCTCGATCTCAAGAATGGCGGTCACATTGATCTCCGTGTGAGCACCGTACCTACCAACCACGGTGAGTCCGTGGTCATGCGTATTCTGGACAAGTCCGCGCTCACGCTTGGCCTTCCCCAGCTGGGCTTCCTCTCGGATGACGAGGCCACCTTTGACCAGCTCGTCACCCTTCCCGACGGCGTCATCCTCGTCACAGGTCCCACAGGTTCGGGTAAGACGACGACCCTCTACGCCTGTCTGAACCACATCAACCGTCCTGACAAAAAGATCATCACGGCAGAAGACCCCGTTGAATACGAGCTCGCTGGTATCAATCAGGTCATGATTCGTACCGACATTGGCATGACCTTCGCCGCCGCGCTGCGCGCCATGCTCCGTCAGGCGCCCAACATCATCATGATTGGTGAAATCCGAGATGGCGAGACCGCTGGCATCGCCATCCAAGCCGCCATGACAGGTCACTTGGTGCTCTCCACCCTCCACACCAATGACGCGCCCTCCTCCGTCGCCCGTCTCGCCGACATGGGCATTGACCGCTTCCTCATCGCCTCCTCCGTGCGCGCGATCATGGCACAGCGACTCTGCCGCCGCCTCTGCGATTGCAAGCGCGATGGCGTGCTCACGCCCAAGGAGGCTCTCACACTGGGTATAGACCCCAGCCGTCCCGTCAAGATACCTACCGGCTGTGACAAGTGCCGTGGCAAGGGTGCTCGTGGTCGTATGGGGATTTTCGAAATCTTCCAAGTCACCGACGATGTACGCGGACTCATCAACTCCGATCTCACCTCAGCCCAGCTGCGCTCCAAGGCGCGCGAGCTCGGCATGCGCACGCTGCGCGAGGATGGTATACGTAAGGTGCTAGCAGGTCAGCTCTCCGCTGATGAAGTCATCCGAGTCACCACTGGCGACGCTCACTAATAGAGGAGCAGAGAAGCATACAGATACACACCCTTTTATTCACCTTTTTTTAGTAGTTCAATTTACCATTTATGGATACAAACCTCGTACTCGAAGTCTTCGTCAACAGCGGCATGCTCGACACCTCACTCGCACGCGACATCGTCGATGAGATGGGCAATAGCGGCAAGGAAGTCTGGGAGACACTCATCGACTTTGGCATCATCAGCTCCCCAGAAGACTTTTGGAATGTCATCGCTACAGAAGTAGGCGCACAATACATCTCTCTCGTCGACTTCACCCCCCCTGATCACGTCCTCGGCATGATCCCCGCCGCACAGGCTCGCATGCTGGGAGCCTTCCCCGTCGAATACCGCGACGGGGAGGGACTCTACATCTGTGTAGAAGACCCGCTCAACCCGCAAATCATCGACGATCTCCGCATCGCAACAGGACGCGACATCTACCTCTACGTCGCCGCCGACTACGAGGTGCGCGCGCGCATCACGGAATGCTACGGAGGTGCCGAAGCCGCCATGGATGATCTCCTCAGCGAGCTCGGCACGATGAGCGTCGGCAGTCAGGATGGCGTGGATGAGGCCAATGCGGCTCCCGTGATCCGATTCGTCAATCTCGTCATCACGCAGGCGATCAAAGAAAAAGCCTCCGACATCCACCTTGAGCCCTTTGAGCATGAGTTCAAGATCCGCTACCGCGTCGATGGCTCTCTCTACGAGATGTCGCCTCCCCCTGTGCACCTCGCAACGCCCGTAATCTCGCGCGTCAAGGTCATGGCAGGGATGAACATTGCTGAGCGACGCGTCCCACAGGATGGACGTATCGTGATGAAGGTAGGAGATCTCGCCGTGGATATGCGTGTGAACTCCCTGCCCACCCAATACGGTGAGTCGGTGGTACTCCGTGTGCTCGACCGCAACAGCGTCAGTCTCAATCTCGACAACCTCAATCTCGCACCCAAGATCCACGAGTACATCCTCGATACGGTGAACAAACCCAACGGCATCTTCGTCGTCACCGGCCCCACTGGCTCGGGTAAGACCACCACGCTCTACGCCGCGCTGCGTGAGGTGAATACAGAAGACGCGAAGGTGCTCACCGCCGAAGACCCCGTCGAATACGACATCGACGGCATCGTGCAGGTGCCCATCAATGAGGGCATCGGCGTGACCTTCCCGCGCGTGCTCCGCGCCTTCCTGCGTCAAGACCCCGACCGCATCCTCGTGGGGGAAATTCGTGACAAGGACACGGCACAAATCGCCATCCAGGCCGCGCTCACGGGTCACCTTGTGCTCTCCACCCTCCACACCAATGACTCGGCGGGTGCGGTGACGCGCTTCGTTGACATGGGCGTGCAGCCCTTCCTGCTCTCTGCGACTATCATCGGCATTCTCGCCCAGCGTCTTGTGCGTACGATATGCCCCTATTGCAAGATCCCCTACGCGCCCTCGGTCTCTCTGCTCCAGCAGCTGGGCATTGATCCGACCCTCATTGGTGCTCAACAGTTCTTCACTGGTGAGCGTTGCGACAAGTGCGCTAATACGGGCTACAAAGGACGTAAGGGTCTCCATGAGCTCCTCCACGCTTCTGATCCCATCAAGGATATGATCACCAAGAATGTTCCCTCCATCGTCCTCAAGCAAAAGGCCATCGAGCTGGGCATGAGCACACTGCGCGAAGACGGCATTCACAATATCTTTGAGGGGCACACCACCATCGAAGAAGTACTCAAGTACACTTAATCTCTTGACACTCTAAGCCCATTTTATTATACTCATATCGTTCTAAACTAGTACCCTTCACCATCATCACCCATCAATATGCCTAATTTTAAATACACAGCACTGGATCAAAACGGTGTCGAAAAGACTGGAATCATCTCAGCCTCCTCCAAGATCGAAGCCGCTGAGCAAGTCCGTGGCCTCGGACTCCTCCTTCGCGACTGCCGCGAGGTCAAGGGCGGCAAAGCCACTGGTCCCCAAGAAAAACAAACCAAGGGGAAAAAAGGAGCTAAGACCAGAGCCAAAGGCAAGGCGGGCGCCTCTGTAAAGCAGAAGGAGCTCATGATCTTCACCCGCCAGCTCGCGACGCTGATCAACGCGGGTCTCCCCCTACTCCAGAGCCTCACCGTGCTCACCAAGCAGGAGCCCAATGCGAATCTGCGTGCCACCATCCAAGGCCTCGCCGACTCCGTCCAAGGCGGCTCGACCTTCTCCGAGGCACTCGCCGCCTACCCCAAGCTCTTCAACAATCTCTTCGTCAACATGGTGAAGGCTGGTGAGCTCGGCGGTGTGCTCGAAGTCGTGCTCAACCGTCTCGCGGAGTACCAAGAGAAGGCCAGCAAGCTGCGCGGCAAGATCACCTCGGCCATGGTCTACCCGCTCATCATTCTCGTCATCACCATGGGTATTCTCGTCTTCCTCATGCTGGTCATTGTGCCCAAGTTCAAGACCATGTTCGAAGGCGGCGATGTCGAGCTGCCCCTCATCTCCGAGTTCGTCTTCAATGCGTCGGACAAGATGATGAGCTCGACGATTGTCCCCGTCGTGCCCAATGCCTTTGTGGTGCTCATTGGCATCTTCCTCTTCTTTGTCGGTCTAAAGTTCTGGAAGCGCACGCCCAAGGGTGCTCTCACCTATGATAAGATCATGCTGAAAGTCCCCCTCATCGGCAATCTGAACCGCGTGAGTGCTGTGGCACGATTCTCCCGTACCTTCGGCACACTCGTCGCCTCGGGTGTCCCCATCCTTCAGGCACTGCTCATCACACGCGATACAGCGGGCAATATGATTGTCGCTGACTCCATCTCCAAGACCCATGACGCGGTACGCGAGGGTGAGTCCATCGTCTCCCCCATGAGCACCTGTGCGGTCTTCCCCCCCATGATGATCTCCATGGTCGACGTGGGTGAAGAGACTGGTCAGCTCCCCGACATGCTCATGAAGGTCGCCGATGTCTATGATGAAGAGGTCGACAACGCCGTCTCCGCCATGACCTCCATGCTCGAGCCCATCATGATCGTCTTCCTCGCGGTCGTCGTCGGTGGTATCGTGCTGGCTATCTTCCTGCCCATGATGGAAATCATCAAGAGCGTCTAAGCCGTCTGTAGAACTCCCCCAATCATGAAAACACGATTGACCCACAGGATGATGCGCCCCCACAAGGGGGGCTTCACCCTGATCGAGATCCTCATCGTCATCTCCATCATGGCCTTCCTCTTGGCTGCGTCTTGGTCCGCGCGTAACTTCTTCCTCAACCGAGGAATGGAGAATACGGCAGAGACCCAGCTTGCGCTACTGGCGGCTGGCATTGAGGCCTACAAAGCCGATAGCGGCGGCGTCCTACCCTACGCGAGCGGTGATGAATGGAGCGGACACGTGCTCTACAGCATGCTCTCAGGTGATACCAACAATGACGGCAAGCCTGACAAGAACAAGAAGACCAATCAGATGAATACCACCTACATCAAGGATCTGGTCATCATCAAGTCCAACGCGGATGAAATCTCAGAGGGCATCCCTGTCATCAAGCGTCCTCTCCAGAAGTCCCCTGACTCCAAGGGCAAGAAAGGCGCACGCTACGTTATCCTCGACCCTTGGGGTAATCCCTACCGCTACCGCCTCGGCTGTGAGGCCGAAAGCCTAGGTGACAAAGAGGGACCTGGTATTAACGCCGACTTTGACATCTACTCCCTTGGAGCAGACACCGAAGGTGACGCTCGCAACAAGGAGGGCGAAAACAGCGATAATATCACCAATATCAAGACCTTCTAATCTCGATAGAACACTCATCCAAAGCCCCTACACGAGAGCAGCTCTCAGGTAGGGGCTTTTTCTACGTCTGTAGAGAATATTTTTCTAGCCAAAGCGCTTTCTATATTATACAACTAGAACCTATGAATTCAAAACGATTCTACGCGATTATCATCGCCTTATTTTGCGGTTTCTTTGTAGGAGTTCTCCACGCAGAGGAAGAAGAGACACCCAAGAAAAAACCCGATCGCTACGAAGTCAAGGATGCCCAGCTCTGGGTCAAAGGTCAACTCAATAACGCAAAAAAATCCACCAGTATTCTCAAGAAAGTCAAGGATGAGAAGTCGGCAACGAAGGCTGTGACTGCTCTCAAAAAACTGCTCGGCTCCAATGAAGGTGAGAAAACTGCCTTGGGGACTGTAGGAGCAGCAAAAGCCCCTGAAGGTGCTGCTATTGACCAAGTGCGCGAAAAGTCAGCCAAGCAAATCGAGAAGGCTAGCAAGGATCTGGCTACGCAGATTGAGCGTATCGAGGCTCTTGAGCTTGATCATCCCCAGCTCTCAGATTTCATCACCAAGCTGAAGGAATTGGAATATTAAGAGAATTTCTCTTAACTTGATTAGATAGAGCTTCTTAAAAATCAATCTGCAAACAATCAGCGATCAAGCAGATTGAGACGAAGCAAGTGAAAGACACGGCGAAGAGGATGCTGTGGACGCGAAGCGTATCCTTCGTCTCAAATTGGCATGCAGTTTGTGCCAGATTGCGACTTGATGGGCTCTATCTAATCAAGTACGCAAGCCGCACTTTGCCCCATTAACCCCAGCAAGAATAATCATTATTATTCTTCTGACATTCTCATCTCCTTCAAAACCACCACTGCTCCAAGAGAGCAGTCGAGGAAGAAAATCATTTTCTTTCCCCCGTCCTCTGAGCGCATAACAACAGATGAAAGATAATCATCCTTGATGCCTGACCACATTTCGTGTACACTAGAGCCCACTTATGTGGAAAGGACGATTTTCTCAAGCAACGGCTGATCTCGTACTCCAATACGGAGAATCAGTATCATACGATTGGAAACTATACCCCTACGACATTGCAGGCTCAATCGCGCACGCACGTGCGCAGCTCCAAGCTGGCATGCTCAATCAGGAGGAATTCACAGCGATAGAGTCAGGCTTGCTTAAGATCAAGCAAGATATAGAAGCAGGAAACTTCGCATGGGATATCAGCCTTGAAGACGTACACATGAACATTGAGCATGAGCTCACACGGCGTATCGGAGCCCCTGGAGCAAAGCTCCACACCGCGCGCTCACGCAATGATCAAGTCGCCACAGATACACGCCTCTACTGCCGCGCCCAGATAGATAGCACCCTTGACCTCCTCGACTCGCTCCAGCGCGCACTGCTCGCAAAGGCTGCGGAGTACAGCGTCCTCTTCATCCCTGGCTACACGCACCTCCAGCGAGCACAGCCCGTCTCCGTCGCTCATCACTTGCTGGCCTACGTTGAGATGTTTTCCCGAGATCAAGCACGCCTCCGTGATACACGCAAGCGCGTCAACGTCTCCCCTCTAGGCTCGGGCGCGATTGCAGGATCGACGATTAATCTCGACCGCCACGCTATCGCGGCTGAGCTGGGCTTTGACTCCATCACTCAAAACTCCATGGATGCCATCGCCGATCGTGACTACATCATGGAGTGCCTTTTCTGCCTTGCCACTATAGGAACGCATCTCTCACGCCTCAGTGAGGATCTCGTGATCTGGAGCAGCGCCGAATTCGGCTTCTGCACCCTCTCAGACGCCCACACCACGGGCTCGAGTCTCATGCCTCAGAAGAAGAATCCCGATGTCAGCGAAATCACACGTGGCAAGTCAGGTCGCCTCTATGGCAATCTTATCAATCTCATGGTCGTGGCAAAAGGACTACCACTCACCTACAATCGCGACCTCCAAGAGGACAAAGAGCCTCTCTTTGACTCCTTTGAGACAGTCTCACTAGCCCTGCGCGTGAACGCCGAGATGATCGCCGCGATGCGCATGAACGAAGCGGCCTGCGCCGCTGCCGTCTCTGACCCGCTCCTGCTCGCCACCGATCTCGCAGACTACCTCGTGCGCCGCGGCGTCCCATTCCGCCACGCACATGAGCTTGTCGGTCAAGCGGTCGCCCTATCAGAGGAGAGCAGCACCCCGCTCCATCAGCTCAGTCTCGCCCAATACCAGGCAATTTCCCATGAGTACGGCGATGATGTGCATGAGGTATTCAGCCTCCAGCGTGCCTTTGACCTACGCACCAATTCTGGATCGCCCGCGCTCGTCAACACGCAACAACGCATCGCCTACTGGACAGAGCAGCTAGGCTGATGCTGCTCTTGGCATCTTCTATCTTGTTGCAGGGTGAAAAATAAAGATTTTTCACCCTGCTTCTGATTTGTGGCACCTAGTGCTTGCCTTCTTTCGCCTCAAGAAGCATTCATACTAATTTATGCACTCGTGAATGTGCTGCCTGAATAGCTACAAAGCCAACAGTCACGCCCACTTATCAGTATAAATTTTTGCTATCCAATAGCAAAGATATATGAGGCATCAATCCCTCTTCTGCTTGACTAAGAACTAATGACGCCCTTCTTAGCTACAGGCACTTCAAAGATTAAAGGGCTATGAGAGCTCTCAATTGTGCCACTCCCTCAGAATCGTACCATTGAAAAAGGGGGGGATGAACATCGTGTGCCAACGAATAGGGGTAATACAGCGATAAAGCTGATTGAGGTAAAGCAAGTAAAAGACACGTCACAAAGGGGCTACGCGATGCCGCGCAAAAAATATGACACGCAGTCTATCCAAGCAAACACACTGCGCGGCGCCCGTGCAAAAGCATGACAAGAACAAAAAAATATGTTTATATCCACCTAGGCAAGAGCATCCAAGCTTACAATTCCCTACATAGACGAACAAGATCTCGGCGGTGCCACGCGGCAAGGACCTCAACGAAAGCAATCTTACTGCAGCCGATTTGCCCATTCACACAACAACAACACAACAACTCATCACATAGAACACACATCCACATGGCTGATATCACCAACAACTATCAGATCAAGTATAGCGAAAAATGGGGCTCCTACCTCCAGCAAGAAGCCTCTCGTCTAGAAAAGTTCGTCACCATTGAAACGGGGCTCAGCGGCAAAATGGTCGCCTTTGACCAATACGGACTACTCACATTTGAGGAAAAAACCTCTCGTATGAGTAGCACCATCCTCAATGAAGCCCCTACCACTCGCCGCGTCATCTACCCACACATCTACACCAAGGCGATTGGTTTTGACGAATTCGATGCCAAGAAACTCGCTAACATCGATGCCCCTGTGTCCAAAACAATCGAAGGGCTTCGCGCTGCTGCGGGACGCTGCATGGACAATGTCATGCTCAGCAGCTTCATGGGAACAAACTACTCAGGCGAGAATGGTACCACGAGCGTCGCCCTACCCTCTAGCCAAGTCATTGCCGAAGACTACACCGACTCTGGCAGCCCAGCTGAGAGTAATCTAACCGTCGCCAAACTACGCCGCGCCCTTACCATGCTCCAAAAGGCAGAAGCCTGGAATGATGAGCGACGCGCGTACGGCGACGAGCTCGTCCTCGCCTGCAGCAGCAGCCAAATAAACGCCCTACTCAAAGAGCCCGAAGTATCAAGCTACGACTACAACACCGTCCGTGCGCTAGCCGAAGGCAAAATCGACAGTTTCCTCGGCTTTCGCATCATCCGCACCGAGCAGCTCCCCGTCGCCGCCAGTGGTGTACGCTCCTGCCTAGCATGGGTCAAGAGCAAGGCTCAATTTGGGATATGGGACGACTTCAAAGTCAAGCTATCTGTCCGCGATGACCTTGATGAGGCCCTGCAAATCCGAGCCAAATTCGCCTGTGGCGCCTGCCGACTTCAAGAAGAAGCTTTCGTGAAAATCGAATGCAGCGAATAATCCCAACAGACACAGCCGACACGAACATCCACACACACGACTAACAACAAACAAAAGAATTGGTATGTGAACACGTGCGCCCTCAGCAGAGGGCGCACGCAATTTATTGAGCGTTGACCCCTCCTGATAAACTTGAGCGAAGCGTCCCTGACGACCTCGACTGGGCGGCGGTCGCTGTAAACTGGGCATAGTTTGCTTTTATTAGGTAAAAAATCAAATTCCACAATTTTTAGCCTTCACCCATAAACAAGCACGACATGCTTAACGCAACAGAAAAAGCTTTTTGATTTTCATCAAAAAGCTTTTTAGTAGTTTCGCCAGGATTCGAACCTAGACAGAGGGAATCAAAATCCCTAGTGCTACCTTTACACCACGAAACCGTTTTGTGTACCCCATCCAACTTTCACCTTAATGAAGCTCTCTGGCGTGCCCACATTATATCATAGAATAGAGCGCAGGGCAAGAGAAAAAATATAAAATATGCTAGAAAAATGCACTCCTTACCACTTCCCTTTGTTGAAATGTGACGCTTCGCGCTGAGCCTCACGCATTTCTACACGAGCCTTGAGGTCATAACGCTGATCGCGATGCGTTTTACCGCGGCCCACACCTATCTCGACCTTCACACGCCCTTCCTTCCAGTAGAGACGTAGGAGCGGAAGTGAGTAGCCTTTCTGGGCTGTCTGAAGATCCATTTTGAGAATCTCACGCTTGTGCATCAGCAGACGGCGCGAGCGCTTGCTCTCATGCTGAAACCACTTGCCCGCAGTCTCCCATGGCTGAATATCGCAGCCATAGAGAAAGATCTGCCCTTTCTCGATGCGAGCAAAGGCATCGGAGATATTGACCTTGCCGGCACGGATGGATTTGACCTCGGTGCCGCGTAGCTCTATACCGCACTCGTGCTTGGAGATGATCTCATAATCACGTCCTGCCTTTTTGTTGCTTGCGATGAGCTTGCTACCATTTGTCTTCTTTTTGCTGCTCGCGTTGTTTTTGCTACTCATGGTGTTATGGGGATAGGAAAAAGCCGCGCTAGGGGGAAAGCGCGGCTTTGTTCGTCTAAAATGTTCTGGCGATCAATCGCTCGTATTTAAGATCCAAAGTCATCGCTCTCCTGATAGTCATCACTGAGTTCTTCCTCGGTGAGAGCTCTCCAGACCAGCTTGCCTTCAATGATTTCGGTCAGGGCGATGTCGCCACTACCCATATCAGGAGTCGTCGGGACGAAGGGCTCTGAACCGTGACTGAGCTGCTGCACGCGCTTTGATACAATATTGACAAGCAACTGATTATCACCAACAACGGCAGCGGCTTTTTCGATAAGTTCGACGTTCATAGAAATATAAAGAATCTAAAATTTGCCTAGAGGCTAGTGCAGATATTTTAACAGCTTTTCACCACAATGCAAGCCTGTATTGTGTTTTCGCTTATTTTTCTTAGCCCTTATCACTTTGCTCCTTTTTGATGTAGGGGAGCAGCAGGCATTTGGGCATGAGGGGGGAGAGCATGAGGAGAAGCCTCTGCACCACGGTCACGCCAATGATGCGCTCGAGCTTGCCTGCCATCATGGCATCGTAGCCGCCTTGGGCGACGAGGCGTGCAGAGAAGGTCTTTTTAAACATATTGGTCTTCTCCATCCCCGAGCGCGCGCCAAATCGCGTCTCGGTGGGGCCGGGCAGCAGGGCGGTTACCGTCACACCTGTCCCCTTGAGCTCACTGGAAAGAGCATTAGAAAGGGAGGTTACGTAGGCCTTGCTGGCAAAATAGACGGCTTGGAGCGGCCCTGGAATGAGCGAGGCGGTGGAGGATACGTTGAGGATACGTCCCTGCTTGCGCGCGACGAGCTCGGGGAGAAAGAGACGTGTCAGCGCGGTGAGGCTGACGATATTGACCTGCAGCATGGCGAGATCTGCCCCCATGGGGCGCTCATGAAAGAGCCCTGTCCCGCCAAAGCCCGCGTTGTTGATCAGATAGTCAATCTCGAGCCCCTGGCTCTTGACCTCATCATAAATTTCCTGTGCCGCCGTGGGGCTGCTGAGGTCCTTGGGCAGACAATACACATCGACCTGATGACGAGCCGCTATCTCCGCCTTGAGCGCGTCGAGGTCTTCGCGTGTCCTTGAGACGATGATGAGGTCTCCTCCTTGCTCGGCGTGGATGAGGGCGAGCTCGCGCCCAATGCCGCTTGATGCACCAGTGATTAAGGCTAATTTGTTCATATAGTTTATTAATTGTACCACTAACAAGCTTTTTCGAGAAGTATTATTTTAGCCCTCTGTCATACTGTCCCTGCGCTTTGATCTTGTCCTCAGGTGGCTCGCATGCTAGTATGGTCTCATGCCAGAACGCACTATTCTCGTCGCAGAAGACGATGATGCTATACGTGAGATTGTTTGTGATGCCCTACGCGCGCGGGAATACCGCGTCGTTGAGGCAGCCGATGGTCGTCAGGCGATGGAGCTACTGCTGCGCGAGCCTGTGGATCTCGCGCTACTTGATATTAATATGCCTGAGTTCGACGGCTTCCAGCTCTTGCAGCTCATCAATCGTGAGTGCACGGGCACGCCCTCCATCATCGTCACGGCTCGCGGCGAGGAACCCGATCGTATCAAGGGCTTGGAGCGCGGGGCCGATGATTATATCACCAAGCCTTTTAGTATAGCCGAGCTGCTCGCGCGTGTGAACGCTGTGCTGCGTCGCTACCCGCATCGCGAGGTACAGATGGGCGCGGAGCTCGCCTTTCCCGGTGGGGTGCTCGATGGGGAGAGCCGCCTGCTGCGCTTCACGGATGGGAG
This sequence comes from uncultured Akkermansia sp., assembly GCA_964371905.1. Taxonomy (GTDB): domain Bacteria; phylum Verrucomicrobiota; class Verrucomicrobiia; order Verrucomicrobiales; family Akkermansiaceae; genus Akkermansia. The sequence goes on from CAYJOV010000020.1 coordinate 14,649, forward strand.
CACAGAGAAGCTCTCGGCAAAGGAATTCGAGCTCTTTCGCTACTTTCTCACCCACCCAGGGCGCGTCATCTCGCAGGAGGAGCTACTCGTGCGCATCTGGGGCGTGCAGGCACGGGCAAATCAGACGCGCACGGTCGCGGTCACGCTGATGCGCATCAAGGAAAAAATACGCCCCGAGGCGGCGAGCCTCTTTGAAAATGTACGCGGACGCGGCTACAGCTGGAATCTCCCATCATGAACAAACGCCTCTACCTCATCGCGGGCAGCTTTGCGCTGCTCTGCCTCACCGCCGCCCTCTGGCTCGCCTACGAAGCCTCGCGTCTTGAGGAACGCCTCAGCGAGATCGACCGTCAGAGCCAGAGTCACCGCCTCATGGAGCTCTCCCTGCCTCGTCTCGACGCGAAGCTCCAGCAGCTCCTCGACGCAGAGCTGGCGAAGGTGGGCGAGGCGATACCCAGCTTTTCCAACCCGAACTACAAGGCACCTCACGCGGAGCGCGCCTCCTTCAACAAGGGCTTCTTCCTACTGAGCCCCGCGGGGCTCTTTGTCCCGCGCGAGGGTCGCGATGTGGGCAATTGGCTCGAGCAGCAAAGCCTCATCCTCGATACGATGCGGCGCAAGGCGTACAACCCTGACGCGTCGCTCTTTGACCCGCTCCATCAGGAGAGCTACAATGCGCGCAGTCATACCCCCGTCTTTGCGGTCTATCAGGTCGATGAGACCGATTTTTCCAAGCCTATCAAGGCCACGGAGAAGCCCAGCGCCTACTTTGCGTGGCATGCCGAGGGTGAGCTCATCTACATGCGCTCCATCCGCACCACGCATGGTCATGCGGCTCAGGGATTTTTGATCAACGTCGATGAGCTCAAGAAGCAGCTGCTCCCCCTCGTCGAGCCCCGCCTGCGTGCTCCCAGCATTGCTCTGACGCCGAATAATAAAAAGGGCAACCTCCCTCCCCTCCCCCTTGAGCTCAAGCCAGGCAAGATCGTGGATCTCCCCGACACGCGCGAGCGCTCCGAGGCTCTGCGCGGCACACTACTGACGGCATGGGCTCTGAGTCTGGGCTCCATCCTGCTCATCGCAGCACTCATGGCGGTCTACGCGCGATTCGAGCGTCGGCGCAGTGACTTTGTTTCCGCGGTCACGCATGAGCTGCGCACGCCGCTCACCAGCTTCACCCTCTACACCGAGATGCTCGCCGAGAATAAGGATCTGCCCGCCGCGACGGTGGACAAGTACCATCAGCATCTCCACCGCGAGAGTCTGCGCCTCAATCACCTCGTGGAGAATGTGCTCGCCTACGCGCGCCTCAGCCGCGGCAAGGTGCGCGGACGGCAGGACAAGGGGCTGTGCGGGGAGCTACTGCCCCAGCTCTTTGACCAGATCGCCCCCAGCCTCCGCGAGGCGGGATTCACCTTCCAATACACACTCGACAAGCGCTGCCACCATGTCCAGCTCTGCACCGACCTTCTCACACTCGGGCAGGTGCTCACCAATCTCGCGGACAATGCCATCAAGTACGCGCGTCAGCCCCAAGCCAGTGTGCAGATCCATGTGCTGCAGACGCACCGCGAGCTGCACCTACGCTTCAGCGATCGCGGACCGGGGATTGCGGAGAATATGGTGAAGCAGCTCTTCACTCCCTTCCAACGCAGCTCACAGGCGCAGAAGGGGAAGCAAGCAGGCGTCGGCCTCGGGCTCGCCCTCTCTCGCGACCTGCTGCGCTCCATAGGGGGAGAGCTGCGCTATGAGCCGACGCGCACTGGTGTCTCGGGCTGCTGCTTTCTCATCATCCTGCCTCTGAACTGAGAATTCCCTTAAAAAAGGCAAATTCCGCGCCAGCACGCTATCATGCGTCTTTTTTGCATTGACACTACCTTCTGTAGTGGCTATACTCGCAGGCATGAGATGCATGCAATGCAGCCACACGGAAGATAAGGTCATCGACTCACGCATGTCCAAGGATGCGAGCTGCATCCGCCGGCGACGCGAATGTCTGCGCTGTGGCTACCGCTACACGACCTATGAGCAGATCGAGCGCACCGAGCTGCGCGTCGTCAAGCGCAACCAGCTCCACCAGTCGCTCAATCGCGAAAAGATCCTGCGCGGCATGATCAAGGCCTGCGAAAAGCGCCCTGTGAACATGGAGCAGCTCGACCTCGCCGCCGACGAGATCATCGCGGAGCTCCACCGCGACCACCAGCGCGAAGTACCCTCCTACATCATTGGGCGCAAGGTGATCGAGAAGCTACAGAGCATCGACCCCGTCGCCTACATCCGCTACGTCTCCGTCTACAAGCAATTCCAGAATGTCGATGAATTCATCGACCTCGTGCGCGGGATGGAGAGCAAGACCATCAACGACCCCTTACAACGGAAGCTCACGCTATGATCGCGTTTAAGAACAATAGACCCCTCCTCCAGACCGAGCACTGCGTCTTCTCCGACTACGACCTCGACTGGATCGAGCATCTGCTTGACGACGCCGCCGAGCAGAGCGGAGTGCATCTCCCGCTCAAGAGCGAGATTGCGCGCGGCATCATGCAGTACCTTGAGACAGGCTGCCCGCTGCGCACGCTGCCGCTCGACTACCTCTTTATCCGCATCCGCGAGCTGCTCGAGTCATTTGGACTCTTGCGCATCGCGCAGCATCTGCGCTACCACACGCCCCCTGTTGACATCCCTCTTGACTCCATCGCGGAGCAGTCGCCGCTGCCGCTCTTTTTCTACGCGGAGCTGCGTCGCCGCGTGCGAGAGCTGCGCGAGCTCGGTCTCACCTCCTACCACTTCACAGGGGTGGAGGATTGCAGCCTGCTGCTTTGCGCGCGCCAACGCGCCTGTCCTGAGACGCGCCGCGTGCAGGAAGAAATCGAGGCCTTTATCCAACACGACGACTGGGCAGCCTAGAGCAACAAGGCGTGCCCTAGCCGCCCCATATCACTAACGTAAAACACAAACTTGTCATGGTATCATTAAAGCTTGATGCCGTGGCAGATCTACGCTATACTATCTCCTAAACCAATCCTGTGTTATGAAAATATCCTTACCCCTTCCGCTCCGTGCGGCACTCTTAGCCGCCTTTACAGCTGTAACTACGCTTACAGGCAATTTTTCCATAGCGGCGGGTGTCGCTATTCTTCCTAACGATGCTTCGACCTCAGCCGAGGCCAAGCAGCTGCTTGCAGCCCCGAGCTTGGGGTCTGACTCATCCTACACGCTCACTGAGACAAATACGGAGACCCTTTTTAGCCTGATCAAGTATGTCTATGACAGCGACACACAGACCGTCAGCGAGGTGATTTATCACATGTCAATCAAGGATCTAGGCGACGATTATGGTGACATCTTTGATTACTCTTGGTATACAGATTCTGACGGAGACCCCTTTCTGGATAGGACGTTCCCACCGGCCAGCCCTGAATTCTTAGTTACTAGCTCTCGACGAGGACCGCTCGATACCGCGACTTTGATAGCAGACACGGTAATTGATGCCAGCTTTATTGTAAATATTTCTGACCCCGTAGGGACGGCATCAGGGGCTGCGCTACGCCATGACAATGCGTCAGTCAAGCTCACCCTCCTAGGGGACTTTGTGGGCAATGGATACGCTATTAAAAATAGTACGGGCAACATCTTATACTCTGGCGGAGCTATCGGGAATTCGCAGACGATTACAGGCATCAATAGTCACTTCGCGAGCAACAGACTCGAGGTTATCTTTGACGGAAGCACCACCACCTACACGGCAAATACCTACGGGGGGGCGATTTCCAACACAGTGACGGGCATGATAGGTGACACCGTGGGTGACTTTATCTCGAATAGGAGCATCACCTATTCCAAAGGCTTTGTGGGGGATGATGACAAGAATGAGAATATCGCCATCAGCTATGCAGGGGCTATCTATAATCAAGGCGAGATGGGCAAACTCACGGGAGACTTCATCGCAAATAGGGCGAGCGCTCAATCGGTCGTTCTTCATGCATCCGATGGCTCGAATGCCTACGGGGGTGCTATCTACAATGGAAAAAAGATAGGGGACATCACAGGCGACTTCATGCACAATCAAGTAGAGGCGATCACCGAGGGGGGCTTTGCGCTGGCCTACGGGGGTGCTATCATGAATGATGCTGAGCTGAGCAATATCACGGGTGACTTTATCAACAACTCGACACGAACGGAAGGCGCAGTTCAGGCCTTCTCCGCGGGGGGGGCTCTCAACAGCTATCTCAACGCCTCTATAGGTGAGATCAGGAGCAACTTTGCGGGCAACTCAGCCTCTGCTATCTCCAATGCGGGCAATGTCTATGCCTTGGGGGGCGCAAGCTATAATGTGGGCTCTATCACGAGCGTGACAGGCTACTTTGTACAAAATTCTGCCGTCGCCGAAGCGAAAGCTTACGCCAATGCGAGCGGGGGCGCGTTCTACAATGCGGGCACGATCCAAGCATTCTCTGGCGACTTCGCCTACAATTCCCTCTCCGCCACCGCTACGGACAATGCAGCCCATAGCAACGGTGCAGGTCTTCACAATGCCATCGCTGACATCACGGCAACAAGCCAAAGCCATGGCGATATCCAGCGCGTTGAAGGCAATTTTTATTTTAATACAGCTAAAGCAACGAGCACGAACGCCTCAGCATCAAGCTATGGTGCAGGTATTTACAACATAGCTACGATAGGCGATATCGTCGGTCACTTTGTAGAGAACTCAACCAATGCAACATCTACAAATGCAGCTGCCTACGCCATGGGGGCTGGTATTTACAACACAGGGTCGATCACGTCTGTCGAGGGAGACTTTATCAGCAATAGCACCTTGTCTAGCGCCACAGCGGGTGGCTCTGCGATTCGAAATTCTGGGACAATCTCCAACATTTTGGGTAACTTCTCATTTAACACGGCACAGGGAAATGCGACAGTGGTCGGGGGGGCTCTTTATAACACGAATGAGATCACCAGCATTACAGGCGATTTTGTCCATAACTCTGTACAGGGGGGCTCGGCCGCCTACGGGGGAGCACTCTATAACTCGGAGGCTAGCGTGACTCTATCAAGTAGCTTCATCGGAAACCACGCCTCCTCCGCCAACAATGCAGAGGGTGGGGCTCTTTACAACACAAGCGACTTTTCATCCTCATCCATCGCGATTCTCGCGCTCACTCGGAGCATCGAGTTCACAGGCAACTACACGACTGATGGCACGACCAAGAGCTCCAGCGCGATTTACAACGCCTCCGAGCTAGGCTTTGATCAAGCTAAGATCTCGCTCAACGCCTACGGGGAACATGAGATTGTCATCAACGACGCCATCTCGGGTAAGAGCGAGATCGAAGATCTCTTCGACCCCAGCATCACCACGCCCGGTAGTGAATGGCAGATCCTTAATATCAACGACGGACTCGATGCCAAGGGCAATACAGTCGATGCCAAGGGCGCGGCCTTCTCTACCGTGCAGATCAACAACTGCATTGAGTATCAGACCGTCAATCTCCACGCGGGCACGCTTATCTTGGGTGAGTACGCGGGTGGCAGCTATACAGTAGCAGGACAGACTCATCAGGTGGAAGCCTCACATGCCGCACTCTGTGACTCGGTGCTCAACATCATGACAGGCGCTCATACCATCACCAATGCGAGCTACCTCGCCGAGGGCTTGGTCACCAATGACGGCGAGCTCACCCTCACAGGCGGCACGCTGGATACCCAAGACGGACAAGTCGCAGGCACAGGCAAGATCAATCTCAAGGACGTCATCGCCAACAATGTCGCGCTGACGACAACGCATCTCACGATGGATTGGAAAGGCTCTCAAACGGCAGCGGACTTCGGCGCTCTGCACTCCAGTGCTACAGGGAGCCTCACGCTCGATGCGGGTAGTGTCGTCGAGCTCAGCATCACCCAGACACGCCCTATAAGGAACTTTAGCTGGACGATACTCAAGTACGAGGACACGGCTCTGGTTACCGATCATCAGGAGCTCGAAGGCATGCTCCAGATCAATGGGGAGAGTCTGGAGGAGTCAGGATTCATCCTTCTCCAAGGGGCTGATGGTCTCTCCTACACGCTGACCAATACCCTGCTCGGACCTGCGAGCTTTGCCATGCTCTCGATGACGGTGAATGGTCTCTCGGGCAATATCCTCTTGGATCAGGTCAATCAACAGCCAGGTGTCGAGGGGCAGGACCTCTCAGCGGTGATGGACGAGGTCTATATGAGCTACACAGATGCAGGTGGTATCTCGGCAGAAGGCGACCGCCTCGCCGCTGCCGCTGCGGGCGCGGGTGTCACGAGCCTCGGCTCGTCGATGATGAGCAGCATGGAGATGCAGCTCCAGCGCATGCTCCAGCGCTCTGGCTCTCTGCTCCCTGTCGGCAAGGGGAATTTCTGGATCACGGGCGAGGGCTCGCTCAGTGAGCTCGAGTCCAAGAGCACCTTTGCAGGGCACAAGCTCCACAGCTGGGGCGGCTCACTGGGTGCCGAGTATGGGCTCAGCGATGACACGAGCATCAGTGTGGGCTTGACCGCCCTCTACGGTGATCTCGATGCCCAGAGTGTCGACCAAGCCACAGGGGATCTGGATGCCTACTACCTCAGTGCGGCAGCCCTGCACAAGAGCGGCAAGTGGCTGCATCAGGGCTTTGTCAGCGCGGGGCTTCTCGATGCCTCGCTCGATCGCCGCGTGAGCCATGCCGGCGGTAGCTACAGCACCTCGGGTGACACGAGTGGCTACAGCTTGGGTGTCATGTATGAGCTGGGCTATGAGATCAAGCTGGGTGAGAATGCCAGCCTCATTCCTGTCTTTAACGCCGCACTCATGCACGGCAGCCTCGATGGCTACACGGAGTCGGGCGGCGATGCCGCTCTGCGCGTGGATGATATGGACAATACCTACGCGACCTTCGGCGTTGGCGCACGCCTGAGCAACACGAGCAGCACGGGCATCAAGACCACCGCGCGTGCGCTCTTCAAGGTCGATGCAGGGAGACGCCAGCAAAGCGCGGGTGTGAGCTTCCGCGATGTCGCGGGGACGCATAGCACCATGTACGGAGAAGAGGCCAGTGACTTTGGTGTCGAGCTCGGCCTCGGTGCGATCTTCCCCGTCAGTACCAGAAGTGCCGTCTTCTTCGATAGCACAGCCGAGATACGCCGCCAGCAGCATACATTCAGTGGAGCGGTCGGCTATAGACTGAGCTTCTAATCATAGGCTGATCTTTCTAATCAAAGACTCCCTTTACAGCCCAAAATCGTGAGAATCACCTCTGCGTATTCTTACGATTTTGGGCTTTCCATTGTCTCTAAAGGGCGAAAATCTCCCTATATTATCAGAAATTTCTCACCTCCTCAAAATAATTTCAATAATCTAATTTTGTTAACAAATTATAACTAAATACATAACAAATAGCTATTTTCTACATACAATAATAATTATTGATTGATAACTAATCTTCCCTACAATTGGGGAAGATGAACGCAACACACCAGAGAGACCTCTTCGCCGATGAGGTCATTGATTACCTCTGCAATCAGCTAGGAATTGAGCTCCGCACACCAGCTCATGGCCATCAGCTCCATCGGTCATGTGGCGTGCTGAGGGGAGAGCTACACACGGCACTCGCTCGCCTCAATCCCCAGCTCGATAACGAGGCTCGCAAGGCAGCACTCAGCCTGATCACTGAGCCCCAAGAGCAACCCCTCTGTGAGCGCAACAAGCAGAGTCTCGAAGCATTGCAAGAAGGTCTAACCGTCAGCTACAATACCGACACGGAGCAAAAGCACACTCGGGCTCGTCTCATTGATTATACAGATACAGAAAACAATCACCTCCTCCTGCTGCCATCACAGCAATCGCAGGGAGAGATGGTGACGCTCTACGTCAATGGTCTTCCCCTCATACTACTCGCCTTTGAGAGCGTCGCGCAGATTCATCAATACAAGCATGAGCATGCCGAGCTCATGGTACACAATGCCTTTTGCATCCTCTGCACGGAGCGCGGTATACGTGTAGGCAGCCTCACCGCAGGAGAAGATAGGTATATGCGCTGGTGGAGCTCCTGTGGAGAGGAGGCAGATGATTGTAAAGTCCAGCTCAGTGCTCTTCTCAACAAGGAGTGCCTCATGGAGCTGCTCCATCACTTCATCTGCTACACAGGGGATCATAAGATCGTGGCGGCTCCCCATCAGTTCCACGGCGTCAGAGCCGCGCTCGCGTCCACGCAGCGCGCCCACGAGGGCGAGGGACGAGCGGGGGTCTTCTGGCACACGCAAGGTAGTGGCAAATCCCTCTCCATGATATTCTACGCACGCCAGATCTTGCTCAATGATGCACTCAATACACCTACCATCGTCGTTGTCACCGATAGGCAGGAGCTCGACCAGCAGCTGATGCAGCAATTCAAACTCTGCGCTGGATTGCTAGGAACCATCCCTGTCAAAGCCCGCAGCCGACAGCACCTCCGCGAGCTCCTTCGCTCGCGTCGTGCGGGGGGGATCATCTTGACGACCTTACAAAAATTCTCCATCTCAGCCCACGATCATGAGCATGCCCTCAGTCAGCGTCGCAACATCATCGTCATCGCCGATGAGGCGCACCGCAGTCACTATGGACTGCTTGAGCAGGTGAATAGAAAGGGGCAAGTCTCCGTGGGTGCAGCACGCAAGCTACGCCTCACGCTCCCGCATGCCAGCTTCATCGGCTTCACCGCCACGCCCATCTCACGTCGCGACCGCTCGACGCGCGAGGTCTTTGGGGACTACATTGATATCTATGATAGCGAGCAGTCTATCCGAGATGGCATCACCTGCCCCATCCATGTGGAGAGCCGCGTCAGTCAGCTGAATCTCAATGAGCAAATCCTCAAGCTCCTCGATGACTACTACAGCAATACGGCGATAGATACCGCTACATCCTCCCCCCCTCGCCTCCAATCGCTACTCTCAGACACGAGCAGCGTCCACTCCCTCTGCACCGACATCATCGCTCACTATGAGGGGGGGCGCGATCTCGCGGGCAAGGCGCTCATCGTCGCGCCCACCCGCGCCATCGCCATGCAGATACGCGACAGACTCGTGAGCCTGCGTCCCGACTGGCATCAATCCAGCCCTGAGCAGCCACAAGCGGGCAAGATAGCACTCGTCATGAGCACACAGAGTCAAGATCCACTCTCATGGCAGCAGCTCATTGGCAGCAAGACTCAGCGTGAAGAGCTCGCGCGCACTTTTAAGGATAATCAATCCCCCCTCAAGCTCGCCATTGTCGTGGACATGTGGCTCACCGGCTTTGATCTCCCCTCCCTCTCCACCCTCTACCTCTACAGGCCCCTGCGCGACCACCAGCTCATGCAGGCCCTCACACGTGTGAATCGTGTCTACAAGGGCAAAGACGCAGGACTCATCGTTGACTACATCGGCATAGCTCCAGCACTCCAAAAAGCTCGGTATCAATACAGTAAAGGAGCACAGCAACGCCTCCTTGATCTCAACATCTCTGATGACTCCCTCCAGCAGACGCGCATGCAGCTTGAGATCTGCGATGACCTGCTGTATGGCTACCAGCGCACCCACTGGATGCTCAATGACAACGATGTGACAAGCATCAAGGAGCGCAGCAGAGAGCTCGCCGCCGCCGCGACCTACCTCCGCGAGGCACAGGGACAGCACGCCGCCACACGAGTAGCCGACTTTCTTTATGAGACAAAGCTGCTACGCCGCAGCAGTATCAACTGCACCAGCCTACTGAGCGGAGTCGAGCGTGAAAAAGTCAGCTTCTACCTCGCCCTTCGCTATGAGCTCATCCCCATCTCCAATGCGGAGAATCCCTCCCCACAGAGCTCAGATCCCCTCAGTGCGGATCTCTTCTCCCTACTCAAGCAGCACAACTCCATCCTGGATCAAGGCTACTACAGCACAAGTCGCGAGCTCACCCAGCTCTACACCAGAGAGCACAAGCACCTCTCTGTGCGCCTCATTGAGCAAGAGCTCATCGAGCAACTCGAAGCCTACCGCCACCTCAACTGCCTACGCGCCGAGGAATACGAGCAGCAGCTACGCATTCTCATGCAGCAGTACCACACAAGAAAAATCACCCCCGAGGAGAGCATCAACCAGATCCGCAGCATCATCAGCTCGCTACAGCAGAGTCAGCACGCGGGCAGCTCACTACAGCTCAGCGACGAGGAATACGCCTTCTACGATGCACTCAGTCGCTGCTCACGCGCCCTTGAGCTCTTCGCACCCGAGAGACTGGCCCAAATCACCCGCGAACTCACCCAAAAGCTACGCCCCAATCGCCACCAGAATTGGAAGCAGCGCGAGACCATCCAAGCCCGCATGCGCTGTGATATCAAGCGTCATCTCGCCCACTATGGCTTCCCTCGCGAAGAGCGAGCCGAGCTGCTACGCTCCGTGATGCGCCAATGCGAGACAGAGCTCCCATCGCAGTCTCCTGGCATATAAATGGCACTCCGTCAGAATCGTATCATGATCACAGTCGCTTCATACCAAGGCAATCTT
>CAYJOV010000021.1:0-24688 GCA_964371905.1 uncultured Akkermansia sp.
AAATCCAGCCTAAAAGCACTCAAAAGCTGCCTCGTAAAGCGATTTTCTGAATTTTATTATTGAGAATGACGAGAATTTAGAAGCCCCCCCCTATGATAGAGAGTGCTTACAAAAATGCACATCAGTGAGATTAATTTCGCAAGGGGAAGGTCGCACTAGAAAAAGCCGAGCGCACCCATGCCACGATGGAAATGGGCGGCATGCGGAAAAACAAGCTGAGGATATAAAAGAGCACACACGAGAGATAAGAGCTCAGGATAAAGTCATCACTCAAGGGGTTCTTAGGGTACGTCGCTGCCGTGTCAGGGGATTGTGCGATGAAGTAAAAGGTCACATAGATCACATGAGGCGCGAGCAGAAGCATGACGGCGGTGCGGCGATTCCACTTTTGCAGCCCTTTTCTATAGAGCCTATTGTACTCCAAAGATTTTGTAAGCTGATGCCGCATCAGCAGCATGAGAGACATCACCCACAACGCGAAGTACCACATTTCACAGATCAGCCAGAGCACGATGAGCTGGAGCAGGAGAGCATCATAGAATTGATCGCCTTCTAGGAGATAGTAGCAGAGGCTGAAGAAGGATAGCGTAAATAATGCGGTGAGCAGGTACTGACGGGGTGTAGTCATAAGAGGAGCTGGGCGTGTGGTGAGGGAGCTATCTTATCACAGTTTAGAGGAAGGAGTAAACATCCAGATCGTAGCTGATGCTGACATCCTCGGGTCTACCCAGATGCTGGATAGCGGCTGTGGCGAGCTGGGTGAGGAGGCGCGCGCGTGTCGCCATGAGGGTGCATTGGAAGCGGTAGTGGCTATGCGCCTTGGGGAGGGGGGCTGGGGTGGGCTCGCTGAGCGTGACCTGCGGGGGGAGGTTTTTCTTGAGGTAGTGATGCAACGACTTGATGGAGAAGTCCGCGAGGCTCTCGCTCTCCGAGCGCGTCGTGAGCATGGCCATATGTGTGTAGGGCGGCTGCTGGAGTGCCTGCCGCAGCGCGAGCTCATGCTCGGAGAATCCATCGGTGTCGTGGCGGCGCGCGTACTGGATGGCGGGCGCATGCGGGCTATGCGTCTGGATGATGACCTCGCCGTCGAGCTCGCCACGCCCCGCGCGCCCCGCTACCTGCGTGAGCAGCTGAAAGGTGCGCTCCGCCGCGCGAAAGTCGGGGGCATTGAGCCCTTGATCGGCATTGAGCACGCCGACGAGCGTGACTCCAGGGAAGTCGAGCCCCTTGGAGATCATCTGCGTGCCCAGCAGGATGTCGATGCGGTGGGCGCGGAACTCATCGAGGATGTCGCGCAGCGCATTCTTGCGTGAGCTGACATCGGCGTCGATGCGACGCAGCCGCGCCTTCGGGAAGGCGCGACGTAGGACGGTCTCGACCTTTTGCGTGCCGTAGCCGATGAGCTTGAGCTCAGCCGTCGAGCAGCTGGGGCAGCGCGGCGGTACGACGGCGCGAAAGCCGCAGATGTGGCAGATGAGTCTATTCTCCGAGAGGTGGTAGGTCATGGGCATCTCGCAGTGCTCGCAGTGCGCGACGTAGCCGCACTCCTCGCATTGCAGCGAGCGGGCAAAGCCGCGGCGGTTGAGCAGCAGGATGACCTGCTCGCTCTTTGCCAGTCGCTCGTCGATGGCGACGCGGAGTCGCTCGCTGAGGATGCCGAGGTATTGCTTGTCCTTGACCTCGGTGCGCATGTCGAGCACGCGGGTGAGGGGGAGTCGCTGTCCGTCGGCGCGCTGGTCGATGCGCAGCAGCTTGTACTTGTCCTTGAGTACATTGTGATGGCTCTCGAGCGAGGGGGTCGCGGAGCCGAGCACGATGGTGGCGCCCTCCATGTGGGCGCGCAGTACGGCGAGGTCGCGCGCGTGGTAGCGCGGGCTGTTCTCCTGCTTGTAGGAGCTGTCGTGCTCTTCATCCACGATGATGAGTCCGAGGTTGTTGACAGGGGAGAAGACGGCGGAGCGTGGGCCGATGGCGACGCGTGCCACGCCTCGGCGGATGGAGTGCCACTCGTCGAATCGCTCACCGTCGCTCATGGCACTATGCAGGATGGCGACCGATTTTGGGTCATCGGCAAAGCGGGATTTGAAGCGCGCCATGGTCTGCGGTGTCAGCGAGATCTCGGGCACGAGGATGAGCACGCCGCGTCCGCGCGCGATGACTTCGGCCGCGGCTTGGAGGTAGACCTCGGTCTTGCCCGAGCCGGTCACGCCCTGGAGGAGGATGGGCTTTTTCTCCTCCGCGTCGATGTCGGCGAGGATGCTGTCGTAGGCAGCTTGTTGCTCGGTATTGAGGGTGAGGGGATTTGATTTGGTAAAGACGGCATCACCGACGGGGTCGCGGTGGACGCTTTCTTCCTCGATGCGGATGAGCTTGCGCTTTTCGAGGGCGCGGCAGGGGGTCAGAGCCGCGCTGCCGCCGAGGTCGCTGAGGGGGGCGCGCTTGTCCTCAGATTGGTGGAGGTAGCGCAGGATGGATGCTTGCCGCGGGGCGCGGGCGTTGATCTTGTTGAGATCCTCATCGCTGGGCCAGTCTTGGAGGATGGCGATTTTGCGCTTTTTCTCATCGTTCTTTTCCTGACGCACGGCGAGCGGGAGCATACAGCGTATCATTTGCTCGGTGGGCACGGCGTAGTAGTCGGCGGCCCACTGGGCGAGGTCCATGAGCTTTTCCGAGATGACAGGCTGCTCGTCGATGAGGCGTGCGATGGGGCGCAGACGGTGTGCCCAGTCGGGGTCGGGTGTGGCGAGCTCAAGTATGGTGCCCGAGACGAGACGCTGGCGCATATGCACCTCGACGCGACAGCCACGAGCCACATGCTGCACCATCTCTTCGGGGATGGCGTAGTCGAGGATCATCTCTTGGAGCCCATCAATGAGGACTCGCGCCGCGAGACTGGGTATAGTCTGTGTGCTAAACCAATCTTGCATAGATGATTCGATCTAGGGGCGGTGACAGCTTCTTACGAGCTGACACCCAGAGCAGCCTCTTCTTTGGAGAGGATGTGTACAACGACTCGCACACCATGACGCTCTCCTACCGACTTGGCAAGCGAGCGAATCGCAGAAGCTGTCATTCCATTGCGCCCGATGACGCGTGCGACGTCTTCTTGGTCGAGGATGAGGCGAAAGCGTATGAGATCCCCCTCATTGGAGCGCGCCACTCGCAGCTCGGCAGACCCCGCGTTGGTCAAGAAGGGTTCTGTGACGGTGTGGAGATACTTTCCGATGGTTTCGATGAGAGGACGCATGATGTGTGTGCTAGTTGGAGTTGAGATTGGGACGATGAAGGACTATACTAGCGTATCGTATATGAAGTGTCAAGCTTGTTTTACAAAAATACGACAGAAGAAGCCTATCTCTTAGCGCCCCGGTACAGTCTCGAAGGTGAATCCCTTGAGGTACTCAGTCTCTGGCATGTTGAGAAGAATAGGGTGATCGGGACGCTGTCCATGCTGGGCGATGAGGCGCAGTGTGCTGCGGCCATCGACCGCGGCTTCTCCTATGCTCTGCTTGAAGAGGGCTGTGCTGGCATGATGCGAGCAGCAGAAGGTGGAGAGCAAGCCGCCCAAGGGCAGCATCTGGAGGGCGCGTAGGTGGATCTCTTTGTAGCCGCGCATGGCTCCGCTGAGGCTCTTTTTATTACGTGTAAAGCTGGGGGGGTCAAGGATGATGAGGTCCCACTTGGGCTCGCCGCCTTGTCGGACGAGATCGCTCTCGCGCTTGAGGAAGTCAAAGGCATTCTCCGTCACGCAGTCGATGCTCACGCCATTGAGCTCGGCATTGCGCTGCACGGCCTGCATCGCGTCAGCGGAGATGTCCACGGCGGTGACTTGCGCAGCACCCGCTCTGGCGCAGGCGAGGGCAAAGCCGCCTTGGTTGCAGAAGCAGTCGAGCACGCGGCGTCCTTTGGCGAAGCGTGCGACTTCTTCGTAGTTCTGGAGCTGATCGAGGTAGAGGCCTGTTTTCTGCCCTGTGGCGAGGTCGACGAGAAAGCGCAGTCCGCTGTTGCTCGCTACCTCAAAGGGGGCGGGGTCTTCACCGTAGGCGATGTAGGTCTCCTGCTCCAGCCCCTCGGCGACGAGCATGGGTGAGTCATTGCGCACGATGAGGCTACGGGGCTGCAAGAGATCGACGAGAATGTCGCGGATGAGACCGATGCGCAGGTACATGGCTACGGTGAGCGTCTGGATGACGTAGACATCATCGTATTTGTCGATGATGAGTCCGGGTAGACCATCACTCTCGCTCCAGACGAGGCGCAGGAGCTTTTCTTGGGGTAGCCAGCGCTCACGCAGCAGGATGGATTGTGTGACGCGGCGGATGAAAAACTCGCGGTCGAGGTCTTGCTTGCGGCGCGAGAAGCGGCGAGCAATAATCTGAGAATGTGGGTTGTACATTGCAGACCCTAGATATTTATCACGCTGATCTTTGAGCAGGATGACATCTCCGGCTTGGGGGTTGCCAAATACGGCTTTTACTTCTGAGCCATAGACCCAGTCGTGACCGTGAAAGATGCGTGCCTTCGGTGCTACAATGATACCTGCCATAGTGCGGAGAGACTACAGTAAAATAGAGACGCTGTCAATGCTAGACTGTCTCTCACATCTTCTAGCTTGACTTGAGAGAGTCATTTGATACAATCAGGCTCTATGATCAAACGATTCACCCCCCTACTCATCACAGCGTTCATGTCTGCATTGCAAGCCGCTGGAGATGATGTCGAGGCTGCACGCCAAGTCATTGCGAATTTTTCGAAGAACGCAGATCTACCTATCAGTTTGGAGCTTACCGAGGCTGCTAAAGATTCCAAACAGTATAATGTTTCTGTTAATAATAACAAGATTAAGATATCTGGCTCATCAGGCGTAGCTCTCTGCCGTGGCTTCTACGATCTGGCCAAATCCCAAGGCTGGGGACTCTATAGCTGGAGTGACAATACTTTCAACACGGAGAAGGCAAAGAAACTTCCTGCAAAATACAGCAAGGGGATGAAGAGCCCCTTTGCCCACCATTACTACTTCAACGTCGTGACCTACGGCTACACCATGCCTTTCTGGGACTGGAAGCGCTGGTCTCGCGAGATTGACTGGATGGCGCTGCATGGCTTTGATATGCCCCTCGCGCTTGTCGGTCAGGAGGCGATCATGACGCGTGTCTTTAAAAAACTGGGCATTCCCGATGCTGACATCAATTCTTACTTCGCGGGACCCGCCCATCTGCCATGGATGCGCATGGGCAATCTCTTTGGCATTGATGGTCCACTCACGGACGCGTGGCACAAGGAGCAAATCGCCCTCCAGCACAAGATTCTCAAAAAAATGCGCGCTCTGGGGATGAAGCCCATCTGCCCCGGCTTTGCGGGATTCGTCCCCGAGGGGATTACAAAGGTATTCCCCAACACGCAGCTCAAGAGACAGACTTGGGCAGGTGGTGCTTTCCACGCCTTCATGATGACACCCGAGAATGAGCTCTTTGCCAAGATAGGCACGATGTTTGTTCAGGAATGGGAGAAGGAATTCGGCAAGAGCGACTACTACCTCGTGGATAGCTTCAACGAGATCGACAGCCCCTTCCCCGCAGGCAGCGAGAAATTCCTCAACAAGTACGGCGAGACCATCTACAAGTCCATCAAAGACGCCAATCCCGAGGCGACGTGGGTCATGCAAGGATGGATGCTGGGCTATCAGCCCAACATCTGGACACCCGAGGCACTCCAAGCACTCACGCAGTTCGTCCCCGATGACAAGCTGCTCATCCTCGACCTCGCCACCGACTACAACAAGCACTTCTGGAGAAGAGCCTACAACTGGGATCGCTACAAGGGCTATTTCAATAAGCCATGGGTCTATAGCACCGTGCCCAACATGGGCGGCAAGACTGGTCACACGGGCGTGCTCAATTTCTACGCCAATGGCATCTGGGATGCGCTGAACTCTCCCAATAAGGGCAAGCTCGTCGGCTACGGTACCGCCCCCGAGGGTATTGAGAATAATGAGGTCATCTACGAGCTCATCGCGGATGCGGGCTGGCAGGAAAAGCCAATCGATGTCCCAGCATGGCTGCGCAACTACAATATCAACCGCTATGGTGCGAGCAATGCCGCGCTGGAGCGATTCTGGACGCTGATGACGCACAACAACTCTGTCTATGGACCTCAGTTCAAAGACCATCCACGCTACACGTGGCAGGTAGGTCCCCATGGAGGTACGAACAATCACACCATCGTCTTTAGCAAGGAGTATGAGATGGCCATCAAGACCTTCCTCTCCGCGGCAAAGGACTTCCAAGGCAACGAGGCCTTCAAGTACGATATGATCGAGCTCGCTGCCATGTACGCATGTGGCAAGGCGCAGCAGCTCGCCTTTGCTATTAATACGGACATCTCAGCGGGCAAAACGGCTGAGGCGAAGAAGAAGATCAAGCAGTTCGAGCAGCTCATGCTCCAGATAGATCAACTGCTCGCCTCCCACCCCCTGCATCGCCTCGAGAAGTGGCTCGGCCATGCTAAGGCCTATGATAAGAAGATCCCCAAGAAGGGCACGAGCTACGAGAGCAATGCGCGTCGTCTCGTGACGATATGGGGACCTCCCATCAATGACTACTCCGCACGCATCTGGTCGGGTCTCGTGGGTCAATATTATCTGAAGCGTTGGATGATGTTCTTTGAAAACCGCATGGGTGCCAAGAATAACATAGGCGCGTGGGAGCGTCAGTGGGTCGAGGGCAAAGTGCCTCTCAAGCCTACTGCCCAGCTCAAGGGTGATCTTGCGATTCATGCGCGGCAGCTCGTGAGCTTCGCCGACTCAGTCGTCGGTGGAGGTGATCAGAGCAATCCGGATCTCATCGGTATCTTTGCGGGTCAAGAGCTCGCTGCGGATAAGGCTGAGCGCCGCCTCACGCTCTCGATGGCTCGCATCAAAGAGGCCTCCTCCATCATGATCACCTCCGAAAAGGGAGTGCTCAAGCTCGGCGACAGTGGCTTTATCTTAGATGGTCGTAAGATTCCCTTCAAGCAAAAGCGCATCAAGAACAATCACATCATTCTCTCATGGGATATCCCCGCTGATGTCACCGCGAATAATGAGTGCGCCCTGCTTCTTAACTTTGATTCACCTCAGCCCTCATGGGGGCAGGTGAGAATGCAGTGGAAGAATAAATAAAGGAGAAGAGCGCACAGCCGCCTCCTCATGCACAGCAGCCCATCTCACGAGGTGGGCTGCTGTCGTATCATCGTGTGGGAGCAAAAATGAGAAAAATTCGCAAATTGGGCTTGCGCGTGCCTCGCTGATGTGGTATGAAATCCCTGATTCCTTGCCTCTTCTTTTCAGAATAAGCAGGAATACTCATTCCCTCAGCTTTAGAGACAATAAGGCTCGACTGGGCAAGTATGGTGCAATCCCATCACTGTGTCGCAACCGTAAAGGAGCAAAATTGCCCATCAGAGGCACGCGCTCTGAGTCGGAAAACCAGTCGGAATACCCACACCGACACAACGCGTATCGGCGCACACCGATGATGCGATCATGATGATTCCTCCAGCACCACGCCAAGCCCCACGCCCCCCAAAAAGCACCCTCTTTCTCGCCGCATTGAGGCGAGAACAGCTCGCATGGAAGGTGCTGCCGATCACACTGGTAGCCCTCCTCTGCGCACTTGCCGCCCTGCAAGTGAAGATCTCTTGGACAGAGGGGCAGCATCGCTCCCTCGTGAGTGTGGTCTCCTCGACCCTCGATAGCGCAGCGATCGCCCCACCTATCACGAGCGCGACACCCGAGCCCCCCGTTGAGAGTGAGCAGACCCTGCTCGATGTCAATACTCTACCCGAGACACCCCCGCCCGCTCCTACGCCACCCCGCCTTTCTCAGAGCATCCAGCTTGAGCCCATCGCCCTCCCCGAGCTCACTCTCGCCCTGCCTCCAGCCAGCCCCGCTGACGAGCTCGCGATGATTGAGGATGAATTCACCCCTGAGGCCGTCGATACCCCCGAGAAGCGCAAGCCCGAGCGTCCCCAAGCTCGCAGCAAGACACGCTCCACCCCTACCCCGCGTCAACAACAATCTCGCCGCCTCGCCCAACAGCCCAAGCCTCAAGCAAAGAGCGCGCAGCGATCTGGCTCTGCGGGCGTTGTCAGCAAGACTCAGCCCCGCTACCGCTCCGCCCCCAAGCCCCCCTACCCTCGCAGCCTACGCGCCCGACAGGTAGAAGGCACCGTACGCGTACGCATTGCCGTGAGCGCGCATGGAAAGCCGACTCAGGTCAATATTCTTGGCACGAGTGGTTATCGAGAGTTTGACAGCACGGCGAGGAGCTGGATCATGAGTCGCTGGAGCTTTGTACCCGCCACGCAGAATGGGCGCGCCATCGCCTCCTCGGTGACGACACGCATTCATTTTACGCTACATACATGAATGAGGCTTGTCTGATTCTCGCCCATCTGTTAGAATCCGCGCGTGAAACTTCCCTTGACATCCCTCCTCTGTATCGCATGCACTCTCTGGCTACCCTGCTCTTGTACTCAATCGGATCACTCAAGCCCTCTCGCAGCGGCCTCTCTCGCTCATCAGGGCATCATGCCCCCGCAGCTCTGCTACCTCGATGAGGTACTACCTGAGGTGAAGGTGGATCTGATGTATGCGGGGTATGACAACTTTGTCGGACGCCCCATTGCGGGCTATAGTGGCAAGCGTGCCATCCTGCGCCGCGATGTGGCATGGGCACTGCGTGGGGCTGTGAAGGAGCTTGCACAACTCGGCTATCAAGTCCTGCTACGCGATGCCTACCGCCCCCACCGCGCTCTCGCTGACATCGCCGCATGGGCGAAGACCGACGATCAAAAAATGAAGGCACGCTACTACCCACGCATCAGCAAGGCGCAAATCCATGGAGATCGCTACATCGGCGACATCTCCGAGCACACTTATGGCATAGCCGTCGATATCACCTTGTTGGATGCCCAGACAGGCAAAGCCATCGACATGGGCGGTCCTATCGACTTTCTCGACGCCAGCTCAACCACAGCCTACAGCGGTAGCTACATCTCCTCGGCCGCACAAAAGAATAGAGCCCTGCTGCTCTCCGTCATGTCCAAGCACGGCTTTAGCAACTACGAAAAGGAGTGGTGGCATTACTGGTACAGACCCGCTGCTGCCCCGTGGCTGCGCTACGACTTCCCGCTCAATGACCACATGGTCACGAGATGATTCCAGCGCATGAGCACTGAGGTAAAGAGACGAGCTCAGCCACGAATAAGGCGACTCACTCGCCTCTGAGTCGCTCCTCAAGCTGGGCGTGAGCCGTCGCGCCCAAGGCCTCGGGGTCGAGTGTAGAGCCTCGCTGATTGACACGCAGGGCGAGGCCGTCAGCGGTATAATAAATGGAGCGAAAGAACAGCGTCTCTTGGATCAGCTCCGCGTAGCCACCAACGGGTACGGAGCAGTCCGCTTGCAAATGCTGCAAGAAACTACGCTCGCAGCGTATGCACAGCTCGCTCTTCTCATCGTTGATCGCAGCAATGAGCTCTCGCATGCGCTCATCCCCGCGGCGTATCTCCACGGCAATAGCCCCCTGCCCGAGGGCGGGCATGAAGGAGCTCAGCGAGAGATTGACAAAGGAGAGCTTCTTGCCCTCGACCTCGATTTGATCCTGATCGTAGTCGAGGCGATTGAGCCCTGCACGCGCGAGGATGATCGCGGTCATCTCCTCACTCTCCGCGAGCTTGCGGAGACGCGTCTGCACATTGCCTCGTATACAGACACAGCGAGCACGTCCGCTCCAGTAGCTCTCCACCATGCGCATGCGCCGCACGCTACTCGTGCCAATCACGAGATTATTCACATCGGCTCCCTCCTTGATCACCAACACATCGTTAATAGCCTCGCGAGGAAGAATGGCGGCTATTTCGAATCGCTCATCGAGCGTCCCTGGCATGTCCTTGAGACTATGCACGGCACAATCGACCTCGCCAGCGGCGAGTGCCTCTTCTAAGGCGGCGATAAAGACGCCCTTGTCCTGCGTCTGCGTTGCGCGATTCACCTCGCAGAGGGCGATGTCCTGTCGTTGATCACCCGCTGTCTGGATGAGGCGACGCTCCATCACGAGCTCAGGGTTGAGAGTCTTGAGGGCTTCCTCTACCAACTGCGTCTGACGCTGTGCCAAGTTACTAGCTCGCGTCCCGAGGATGATCTGTGCATTCATGGGGGCTATCTTAGCGACTTTTCCTCGTATCTTCAAGCCTGAAGGCGGGCTTCTGCCATCCATCGGGGAAAATTTCATCTCACTCTCCCCCATGCAAAGGGCTCGATTCACAAGCCCTCTGCATGTCATGGAGAGGAGTTCTCCCAGCTTGGATTAATGCTGCGTTGCGCTGCGCTCGATCTCGGCATCAGCCTGAGTCATCATCCCCAGCACACGGCGGTACTCCATGGGGAAGACCTTGACAAAGTGCGGCAACTGCTGCTCAAAGTCCGCCAAGATCTCCTTCGCTCGCGTCGATCCCGTGCGCTCGGCATGCTCCTCGATGAGAGAGCGCAGCTGCGCGATGTCCTGCTCCTCCACCACAGGGTCAAGGTCGATCATATCGAGATTGCAGTGACGGTCAAAGAGGTGATTCTCATCCCAGACATAGGCGATACCACCACTCATGCCCGCGCCAAAGTTGTGCCCCGTCTCACCGAGCACCACGACGCAGCCACCTGTCATATACTCACAGCAGTGGTCGCCCGCGCCCTCGATGACGGCCGTCGCGCCCGAATTGCGCACGGCGAATCGCTCGCCCACCTGCCCATTGACGAAGAGCTTACCATCGGTCGCGCCGTAGAGCAGCACGTTGCCCGCGATGACATTCTCGCTCGCTTCGTAGGGCGAATCTTCGAAAGGCGTGAGAATGATGGTCCCGCCCGAGAGCCCCTTGCCCACGTAGTCGTTCGCCTGACCTTGAAGCTGGAGCGTGACCCCCTTGGCAAGGAAGGCGCCGAAGCTCTGTCCCGCCGTCCCCGTGAGCTGGAGCTCCACACTGCCCTCCGCGAGTCCTTCGTTGCCGTACTCCTTCGCTATATAATAAGAGAGGCGTGTGCCCACCGAGCGATTTGTGTTCGCAATGGGGAGACTGTGACGGTAGGGCGTGCCCGCCTTGATGTTGGCGAGAGCCTCTTGCAAGAAACGCTCATCAAAGATCTCCGTGCTGGGCTGCATGGGCGGCTCGGTCGCATAGATATTGAGAGGCTCGGGGAGCAGGATGCGTGAGAAGTCGAGATCCTTCGTCTTCCAGTAATCGAGTGCTTTATCGACACGGAGCAGATCGGTGCGCCCCACCGCCTCGTCGAGGTTGCGCAGGCCGAGGGCGGCGAGATACTCGCGCGTCTCGCGAGCGACGAAGCGCAGGAAGTTCTCGATGTGCTCGGGAGCTCCCTTCATGCGCTGGCGCAGGCTGAGATCCTGAGTGGCGATACCGACGGGGCAGGTATTCTTATTGCACACGCGCGCCATCACACAGCCGACCGCGATGAGAATGGAGGTGGCAAAGCCGTATTCCTCTGCCCCGAGCAGGGTGGCGATGACGACATCGCGGCCTGTGGTCATGAGACCGTCGGTCTGGATGCGTATCTTGCGGCGCAGCTTGTTTTTGACGAGAGTCTGATGAGTCTCGGCAACTCCGAGCTCCCAAGGCATGCCCGCGTAGGCGATGGAGGTGAGCGGTGAGGCTCCCGTGCCGCCATCATGTCCCGAGATGAGCACCATGTCGGCTCCCCCCTTGGCGACACCTGCGGCCACCGTGCCGACGCCTACCTCGGAGACGAGCTTGACGCTGACGCGCGCATCGGGGTTCGCATTGCGCAGGTCAAAGATGAGCTGGGCTAGGTCTTCAATGGAGTAAATATCGTGATGGGGAGGAGGCGAGATGAGCGTCACACCGGGTGTGGAGTGGCGCACACGGGCGATGTCGTCATCGACCTTGCCACCGGGGAGCTGGCCGCCCTCACCGGGCTTGGCCCCTTGGGCGACCTTGATCTGGAGCTCGCGAGCCTGAGCGAGGTATTCTGCGGTGACGCCAAAGCGTCCCGAGGCGATCTGCTTGACCGCGGAGCAGAGGTCATCTCCATTCTCCTGCACACTGTAGCGAGAGGGGTCTTCGCCGCCCTCGCCCGAGTTGCTCATCGCGCCGAGGCGATTCATCGCCACGGCGATCATCTCGTGCGCCTCCTTGGAGATCGCGCCAAAGCTCATCGCACCCGAGACAAAGCGCTGGACAATGCTCTGCTCACTCTCCACCTCTTCTAGGGGGATGGGGGCATCGTAGGCGAGCTCAAAGAGCCCGCGCAGGGTGCAGCGCGTCTGCTCATTTTCATTAACGAGCTGGGAGAATACCTTGTACTGGGCGTAGTCTCCCTTGCGTACGGAGCGTTGGAACTGCGTGATGACCTTGCTGCTCCAAAGATGCTTTTCGCCGCCGCGCTTCCACTTGTAGATACCCGCGTCTTCGAGCTTGTCGACAGGCTGGAGCGCGAGCTGCTTGCTGGCTTGGAGTCGCTGGGTAGATTCACGCGCGATGTCGCCGAGGCTGATGCCGCCTATGCGTGATGATGTACCAGGGAAGAACTCCGCGATGAGTTCATCCCCCAAGCCGATGGCTTCAAAGATCTGAGCCCCGCGGTAGGAGCGCAGCGTGGAGATGCCCATCTTGGACATGATTTTTAAGAGCCCTGAGTCGATGGCCTCAAGATAATTCTCCAATGCCTGCGTGGGTGAAATATGCTCCTCAAGCTTATTGTCTGCATAAAGCGCACCAATGCTGCGGAAGGCCAGCCAAGGACAAATAGCGGTCGCGCCGTATCCAAGCAGGAGTGCCATGTGCATGATCTGTCGTGCCTCACCTGTCTCAGCAATCACGCCTGTGCTGGTGCGCACGCCGAGCTCGCGTAGCTTTTTATTCACCGTGGCGATGGAGAGCAGGCTGGGGATGGGTGCCTCGTTGCCGCTGAGGTCGCGATCGCTCAGGATGATGATGCGGTAGCCCTGCGCGATGGCTTGCTCGGTCTGACGCGCCAGCTCCGCGAGAGCTTCCTGCATGCCCTGCGGCGAGAGCGAGGAGAAGCCTGTGGAGAGGGTGATGCAGCGGAAGTCGCTTTCCTTATTCGCCTTGAGAGCCGCGAGGTCGCCCTCGGTGAGGATGGGGCGCTGGAGCTTGATGATGCGCGCCATCTGGGGCGTCTCATCGAGAATATTCGCAGGATTGCCGATGAAGGTGGTCAGCGACATCACCATCTGCTCGCGCATGGGGTCAATGGGAGGATTGGTGACTTGGGCGAATTGCTGCTTGAAGTAGTTGAAAAGCAGCTGCGAGCGCTCAGAGAGAATGGCAAGTGCCGCGTCATTGCCCATGGCGGAGACGGGGTCATGCCCCGTATTGGCCATCGTGATGAGGAATTGCTTCACCTCATCGGCGGTGTAGCCAAAGAGCAGCTGCTTGGCGAGCGTCTTGGATTTCTTTGTCGGAGAGGGAGCGGCGACGCTGTCAAAGAAGCCATTGATCTTGATGCGATTCTCCTGACACCAGCGGCGGTAGGGGCGGCGACGCGCGATGAGGGTCTTGATCTCGGCGTTGTAGCTGATGCGCTTTTTCTCAAAATCGATCCACACGATATCCCCTGGGCGCAGGCAGCCGCGCTTCACCACCTCGCTAGGTACGGTGTCGAGGACACCCGCCTCACTCGCGAGGATGAAGAGGCCGTCACGTGTCACCTCATAGCGTGCAGGGCGCAGACCATTGCGGTCAATACACGCACCAGCACCCAAGCCATTGCTAAAGCAGACCGCAGCAGGTCCATCCCACGGAGCCATGACACCTGCGTGATAATCGTAGAATCCGCGCAGATCCTCGCCCAAGAAATACTCCTCGCCAAAGGCCTGCGGGATGAGCATCATCATGCTATGGGGGAGACTGCGCCCCGAGGAGACGAGCAATTCGAGCGCATTATCGAGGCTCGCTGAGTCACTCTGCCCAGCGCGCACGACGGGGAGGAGCTTTTTGATCTCGTCACCAAAGAGCGGGGAGGCGAACTGATTCTCCGCGGCACTCATCTGATTGAGATTGCCCCTCAGTGTGTTCACCTCTCCATTATGCGCCATGTAGCGGAAGGGGTGCGCGAGCGGCCAGCTGGGGAAGGTATTAGTCGAGTAGCGCTGATGCACAATGGCAAGCGCGCTCTTGAAGTCCTCGTCAGCGAGGTCCGTGTAGAATCGTGGCAGCTGCGGTGCCATGAGCAGCCCCTTGTACACAATCGTGCGGGCGGAGAGAGAGACGATGTAAAAGCGATCACCGAGATCAGGGAGATGGCTCTCGATGTTTTTTTCTATGCTGCGGCGCAAAAGATAAAGGCGACGCTCTAGGGCGTCGCCTCGAAGGGTCAAGTCTGTGTGGGAGAGAAAGAGCTGGCAGATATGGGGGGCGCTTTCTCGTGCCAACTCGCCAATCGTGCTGGGGTCAACAGGTACCTCACGCTCACCAAGGCAGCGAAAGCCCTCCTCACCTACCGTCTCTGACATCAAACGAAGCGTCTCCGCACGTAATGTCGCATCCTGCGGTAAGAAGCACATAGCCACCGCATAGCCACCCGCCTCGGGAAGCGAAGAAATGCCGCCATTGGCAGTCACCTTCACAAAGAACTCATGAGGAATCTGTAGCATGATGCCCGCGCCATCCCCCGTCTCGGGGTCAGCACCTGTAGCACCGCGGTGCAAGAGCCGTTTGAGAATGCTAATTCCTTGCTTGACAATTCTGTGAGATGCTTTTGCCTCTATGTCGACAATCATACCGACGCCGCAGGCGTCATGTTCATTGAGAGGGTCATATAAGGCTTCAGCCTTAGGGTAATACGTGCTAGTTGCCACTGAAGGGCTCATGTCAATGCTGTTCATAACGTGTCTGATGATCACGGATTTTTATTGTACTCCTGCTTTTGTGTTCTGGCAATGATAAATTCAAGATTTTTTTTTGCATTTTTCAATAAATAAATTCACCGAAATCAGACACGCTTAATAAAAGCCTCAAGATTAATCATTTAGAAAATCTACTAAAAGAGTAGGAATCCGTCATAAAATCATATTTTTATCTTGACTTTTGGAAAAACGTTTCAAAAAAGTCTTGACTTTAGAAAAAAAAGATCTACTCTTTTCCAGACCACGACAAATATTTTTTGCTGCAGAAAGGAGTGTTTGCCCAATAGTCATTTCCACACGAGGGAAATAAAATCTCGCGAACAGAGCTGGTTCATGATGAATGGCTCTAAACACTTGATTATTAAGATGACTACAATCAACAATACTAGGATGGAAGAGAGCCTCAATGCTCTCTATGGCAGTGATACTTTTGGTATTAGCACCATGGAAAAGTACCTTTCCAAGAGTGCCTTCAAGAAGATGATGGTAACAATACAACAAGGTAAAGCGATTGATCCCAGTATCGCTGACGAGGTAGCACAGGCCATGATGGTCTGGGCCATTTCAAAAGGGGCGACACACTACACACACTGGTTCCACCCCCTGACCGAGACAACCGCCGAGAAGCACGACTCCTTTGTCAACCCCGATGGAAAGGGTGGCATGATCTGCTCCTTCAACGGCAAATCGCTCATTCTGGGCGAAGCTGACGGCTCCTCCTTCCCCTCTGGCGGCATACGCGCCACCTTTGAGGCACGAGGCTACACCGCATGGGACCCCACCTCACCCGCCTTTATCAAGAGGACAAAGAGCTCCGCAACGCTCTGTATCCCCACCGCCTTCTGCTCCTACACGGGCGAGGCTCTCGACAAGAAGACCCCGCTGCTTCGCTCCATGGCAAGCCTGTCGACACACGCAACGAGACTCCTCAACTGCTTCGGAATCGAGCCTGAATACATCAACAGCAACCTCGGAGCCGAACAAGAATACTTCCTCATCGACCGTGACATCTACAGACAGCGCCCTGACCTCATCGAGACAGGGCGCACTCTTTTTGGCGCGCTGCCACCGAAGCACCAGCAGATGGAAGACCACTACTACGGCGCGATCAAAGAGCGCGTCCTCGAATACATGGCCTCCGTCGACCGCGCCCTCTGGGCACTCGGTGTCCCCGTCACCACACGTCACAACGAGGTAGCACCCGGCCAGTTCGAGATAGCCCCCATCTTTGAGGCTACCAACGTCGCTGTCGACCACAATGTCATGATCATGGACATCCTCCAGCGTGAGGCTCTCCATCACAACCTCGTCTGCCTCCTCCATGAAAAGCCCTACGCCAAGGTCAATGGCTCTGGCAAGCACAACAACTGGTCGCTGAGCTGCCCCACCATGGGCTCACTGCTCTCCCCCGGCAAGACACCTCACAGCAACCGTCTCTTCCTGCTGCTGCTCGCCTGCATCATCAAGGCCATCGACCTCCACGGCGATCTGCTGCGTGCCTGCATCTCCAAGGCGGGCAATGATCACCGCCTCGGTGCCCAAGAAGCCCCTCCCGCCATCATCTCCGTCTTCCTCGGCGATCAGCTCAATGACATCATCGAGCAGATCAAAGCAGGTGGCGCGACAAGCTCGACAACCAGTGACCTCATGAAGCTCGGCGTAGACGCTCTGCCCGCACTGCCCAAGGACACCACCGACCGCAACCGCACCTCGCCCTTTGCCTTCACGGGTAATAAGTTCGAATTCCGCGCCGTAGGCTCATCCCAGACCTGCGCTTGGCCCATGACCATCCTCAATACCATCGTCTGCGAAAGCCTCGATGAGGCCGCCAGCCACCTTGAGTCCTATGTCGGTACAGATGCCTTTGACTCTGCTGTCGATGCGTACACTCGCGAGCTCATCATCAAGCACGAGCGTATCATCTTCAACGGCAACGGCTACTCCGAAGAATGGATCACCGAGGCCGAGCGTCGCGGTCTTCCTCACCTCAAGACCACCCTTGAGGCCTTGGAAGTACTCGGCAAAGACAGCACCGTCGCCCTCATGCAAAAGTACAAAGTACTCTCCCCATCCGAGCTCCACGCCCGCAAGGAAATCCAAATCGAGAACTATACGAAGACTCTCGACATCGAGGCCAAGACCAGCCTGAGCATGATCCAGACCATCTTCATGCCCGCCGTCGCACGTCAGCTCGGTGAGCTCTGCAGCACGGTCTGCTCCATGAAGCAATCAGGCGCGACCTACGCAATATCGACCGTACAAGAGCGCATCGACGCTATAGGCTCGCTCTATGAGCAACTCCCTGCCCAAGTGAAGGCACTCGAAGCCTCCATCGAGCGCTTCGACCCTGTCGAGATGAAGCAGTGCATGGAAGCCGCGCGCGGCACCATCGACTCGCTCGAATCCCTCGTCGAGGCCTCCCTCTGGCCCGTGCCCACCTACGCTGAGATGGTCAACATCCACAGCGTCTAGATCTAAATAAAGAGAAGCTCTCTCCATTGACGCAATCTGAAGTCACGAAAGCGATTTCAGATTGCTGATAAAGAGAGAGCTTCTTTTATTATAGAATTCTACAAGCTTCAATCATGGGTCACCTCTGTGGGCTCGCCGCGATAAAAGAGAAACTTCACACGCTCATAAAGCTCAGGGATGGTCACATCACGCAGCAAATCGCCACGATGTGGGCGAAACTCCCCCTCGTGAAGATTCATGGCATGCATGATACGAAATACCTTATACTTCTGAAAGACGCGGATGATATAATAATCCTCACCATAGCGGAGGATAAAGCAGCGTGACTCATCGTCGCTCTCGCGCTGGCTATTGCTGAGATTATCTGTGGGCTTGCTCCCCGCCTTGGCTAGATCAATGCCTTCAAAGAGCTTCGAGAAATCAACATCTTGAGAAGCTATTTTGTAATAGCGAAAATCATTCATGATGATGGGATCATTCTCAAGACTCGTCCCCCCCGAGGCTTTATATACCTTGCGATAGGTCGCAAAGTAGGCAGCATCTGGCTTTATTTTAGACTCAGCTTCCTGCGAATAAACACTCGATATCGCGATGAAACTGAGCATTACCGACAAAAAAAGAACAATACTTCTCATAGGACTCTCACTGTAACATGGACACATGCACCAAGACAAGTTTTAAATGAGACTTTCCAAGGCGAGGCACAAGGCTATCCCCTATCGCGTCGATGCAAGCGAGACAGAGGGTTACTCGGCAATAGACGAGTCACTTCTCCTGCGTGAAAAACGATTCAAGCAGGAGAAACATGTGCTCTCTATCAAGGAAGCACAGAGATCTGTTTAAGACCTTTCAACTCTACCTTCGCGTGGAGGGCTAGGCTTATGATGCCCCGATGAGCTCGGTCTATTATTGCTCGGTCTATTGTAATTGGGTCTGCTGCTGTTGCTAGGCCTATTAAAATTTGGTCTATTGTTGTTGCTAGGCCTATTAAAATTTGGTCTATTGTTGTTGCTAGGTCTATTAAAATTTGGTCTATTGTTGTTGTTAGGTCTATTATAATTAGGTCTATTGTTGTTGCTGGGTCTATTATAATTGGGTCTATTATAATTGGGTCTGTTATAGTTAGGCCGTGAGGTTGGACGCACATAGGTGTTGTTCTTGATCACCGTCGTGTTGCGCACCACCTTTTTGGGGCGAATGTGGGGGCGGTGCCCGCTAGGATAGCGCGAGGGAGCATGGTAGCGCTTGACATAGCTAGGATAGCGCCATGAGCCTCTATACCATGGTGCATAGTCCCAGTCGGGGACAAGGCAAAGAGCGGTCAACGCAGCAGTAGCAAAGATGGCAGCCCCAGCAGACGTGTAACCATAAACTGGGCGACCATAGGAATATCCATAGATGGGGATACCCGCCGAATCATAGGTGCCTGCGACCCACGCCGTTCCTGAGTCGACGTACCCTGGTGATGTCGAATAGGAAGGATAGTAATAAGGATCATAGTAGCAAGAGCTCAAGACCCCTGCCCCAATAACGGCTCCTATCAATTTGATAAGTGATGTTTTCATAACCTAAATAAGATGTTAAGAAAGAGGATTTCCTTCTTGTAAATCATAGAGTAATACAAAGAAGAGCCCAGTGCAAGAAAATTATAAAGCCACCCTTCTAACTCTCAGCTAAATGCTTTAATTTAATGATCTAGACCCTCATAAAAGCGCGTCATGTCAGAATAACATCGGTATAATCCATTGGAGAACTCAAAAAAAAAGCATCCCCTGATCCCCCAATCACACACGCGGCTGCATCGCTTAAGAATCATACTGTGACACTCTGACAAAATATATTATACTTAACATGTAAGATACTGACATACAGTTATAATTCTTGACTTCATAAGCAAAATCACTTATTGTAGAGCTATCTTGCAGCGGGCAAGAATGCCTCCCTTTTTCATTCTCCATCAACATGTTTTTTCTATTTCACATCTTTAAATCAAAGCTATTCTGGTCAAGCATAGCCTTTCTCCTAGCGGGTTTACTCGTCTATGGATTCTATCTCAATTATGAACAGGATGTCAGGGCAGGGCGCGTCGATGCCACCGCTCTACTCAAGCAGCTAGGCAAGGAAAACCCTATCGCGCATCAACGCATGCAGCAACTGGCATCCCAGTACGGTGAGCACGCCGTCAGACTGACGAGTGACTTTTACAAGAATGAATACAAGAACTCTGCGCTCGATCAGCTCTCACGCGATCTCAGCACGGGCAGCACAGGGGCAGAGCGCGTCGTCCAGCTCGCCTCTCTCTCCCTCGCGGGGCGCGGTAAGCTCAGCGAGGGTTCGCAGAATTACCTCACACTCATTGCAGCACGTCAGATGGCGAGCTCCAATCCTGCGCAGAAGGAGCTCCTCGATGGCTACGCCGCTCAATTCATCCACGACCAGCATGCAGCCCTTCAGGAGGGAGGTCAGACTTGGCTGGCTGTCAGTGAGCACCCCTTCTCCATCGAGATCTATCGAAGCCTGCGTCTCAAAGAAGAAACCGCCTCACCTGCGGCATGGGACTACTATAGCGAGCGTGTCTCTTGGATGGGCGATGCCCTGCTGCTGCTCTCACTCTACGAGATCCATCAGACGCTAGAGCAGGGCGAGCAATTGCTCAGCACACAAGCGGTTTTCAAAGAATACATTGATCTTTGCAAGCGCTACCCCTCTCTCGCCTCCTACACCGAATCACTCGTCAAGCAATGGCAGAGCAATCTTGAAAATAAGGTCCACGACAGCGAGAGCAGCGAGACCATCCCCGATAGCGAGATCGTGGCACACATCCCCATGCTCTACGCCATGTACCGCGACTATGGCTCTGCTATAGAAGAAATCCACCGTCAGACCCACGCGCCAGCCTCCGAATGCGTCGACATCATGCTCGCCAACGGGGAGCATTACCTCAAGGCCAAGCAAGAGGGCCGCGAAAGCCACTTCATCTCCGATGTCGTCACCCTGCATCGCCTCGACAAAGAAATCTGGTCTCTCATCGGCATGGAGCCTTACGCTCTGCTCATCTACCAGCAGCATCGAGAGAAGGCGCGCGACGTGCTCGCCCACTACGCCCCCGATGGCATTACCACACTACTCATCGCAGCCTCCCGTAATGAGGCGGGCGAGATAGACCCTCAGGCTCTCCATCAGGGAGTCGAGGCCGTCTCGCGCTACAAGGAAATAGCTCTCTACATCTTGGAGAAATATGGTGAGGATCACCGTTTTTCTGAGATTCTGGCACGCGACTTCCGCTCCGTCATCTACCTCGCCTTCCATGAGAAAGAGGGGATGAATGAGCTCGCAAGTGCCGATTGGCGCGGTCACTTGGACAAGCAATTCACCCCCACGGGTGAGCTCAAGCAGGGCTCATGGCTCGAAAATCTCCCCGGAGGGGCCCTCGTCAAGATGGCAGATAATATCAGCAAGGGCTACCCCTCCAGCTGGGGTGAGATAGGCTGGGCGGGAGTCGAGGTCGCGGAGATCGGTCTTGTCATCGCCTCATTTGGCTCATCGAGCGTCGTGACGACGGCGGGCAAGACCGCTGTCAAAACAGGTGTGCGCAGCAGCCTCAAGTCGACCAGCACGGCTCTCCACCGAGCGGCTCTGCGCGGTAGCACGCGCGCCGAGGCGGTCAAGAACTTCACCACCGCGCTGACACTGCGCGGGAGCTCGCGCTTCCTCTCGGGCAAACTCGCACGCGCCGTGCGCGGCGGCACCATGGCGACCCTACGCGTCGGCAATATGGTCTTTCGCGGCACAGGATTCGTCGCAGGGGGGCTCACACGTGTATGGCGTGCCGTCCCCTCTGCCATGCGACAGCGACTCTTCCGCGTCTCCGCGGTCGCGCTCGTCAGTGTTGAGCTCTACTACCGCACCTGGCCTCATCGCGGAGAGATCATGGCGGGGCTTTCACAGTCCCTCGCCCGCGTCGTCTCTGACGTGGTCAAGGGCGGCATCTCGTCGCTGGGCGAGAACCTAGGCACGGCTGCCGATCGCTTTCTACAGGCACTACGCTCACAGGGGATCTACACCGTCCCCATCCTAATACTGCTCCTTCTAGGACTCTTTTTATTCTTCAAGCAGATAGCCCAGCCCAAGTTCAAAAAACAGACCCTATAAGCTCCCTCAGCCCTCTTTCACCATGCCAACAAACTACAAGATCTGCTTTCTGGGCGATACCCAAGTCGGCAAGACCACCTTCCTAGCAGCGCTCTACCGCACCAACACGCAACAGCTTCACTTTGAAGTCCCCTTTGATGACTCCCTGCTCACAGGCGAGGCTCTGGAGACCTACGCGCAGAGCATCACCTGCGGCATTCCCACCCCCTCGACCTCGAGTGTACGCAGCTTTCGCGGGCATCTCGTCTGGGGACGCCGCGATACGATCCCCATTGAGTTCATCGACATCCCCGGTGAGCTCTTCCAGCAGGGCTACGCCCAGTCCAATGGCCCTATGCTGGAGCAGATTCGCCCCTTTGTCAACCAGTGTGACTACCTCTACTTCTTCTTTGACCACTATCTTTTAGAAAAGAATGCCGAGCTCTTCGACTCCCTCATACGCCTCCTGCGCGACTACGAGCAGCAGACGCAGAAAAAGCCCCTGCTCTGCCTCGTGCTCACCAAGGTAGATCAGGTCCCACACTACAGCGGCTCTGATGGCATCCTCAAGCTCAGTCGCTACCTCAAGCACGAGCTGGGCAATGAGCTGGAGATCATGCGCAACTACGCCACCATCCACCTCAGCAGCATCACCTCCTACGGCAAGGCACAGGGCGAGCTCGGACTCTCGCAAGATGTCTTTGACGACCTCTTTGCCCCCCTACGCGAGCTGGAGCGCAGCCGCCGTCGCCGCCGCTGGCTCTATTCCTTCCTCGGTGTGCTCGCCCTTGCAGGCAGCGCGGCATGGCTCGCGATGCTCTTCTACAAGAGTGAGCTCGACATGGTGCACGAGCTAGGTCTCTCGCAGACTGGATGGCACGAGAGCTACGAAAACAAAGAAATCTACGTCAAAAACCAGCTCCTACTCCTGCGAGACGAGCATCTCAGCGACAAGCGCATCGCCCAGATACGCAAACGCTATGACACCCTCATCGCGCAGCAGCCAGACTTCCGCACCCGCATCGAGGAGCAATGGCTGCAATGCGTCACCCCCTACCGCGAGAGTCTCGAAAAGCGCCTCCACAACGCCATCGCCCAGCTACGCAGCCAGCCCGCTCAAGACACGTGGCGCGACTACACCCACCTCGCGAGCCTCTATCGCATCCATCTCAAGAGCGAATTGCCCAGCAAGCTCCATGTCAACTACGATCAGATCTTTGGGACGGTGAAGATTGATGCCATCCTCGCGCACAACTACAGGGGCAATCCCCATGACTACACGCGCTCGCGTGTCCAGTCCATACGTGACTACCTCAACAGCCATCCACAGAATCTCAGTGCAAAGCAAAAGCTCGACCTCAAGCGAGCCCTCGCGCTTGCCACCGACTTTCTCAATGACAGACGCTACCATGTCGAGATGGAGGCCAAGGGGCTGAGCTCCACCTACGACCTCTACTTCCAACTCCAAATTGGCAACGACCAGAACCCGCAATTCTCCGTCCCCTCTGAGCTCTACAATGATAGCACGAGCGCACGCAGCACGCGCATGAGCTTCCGCTGGAATATCGCCCACCGTGTCAAAGTCACCCTCATCCACCGCACCTTCTTCCTCGGCGACGATGACGACCTGCTCGCCGACATCTGGCGCGATAGCAACATGTCCCACGTCGCGCTCTCGCTCTTTGCCGACAAGGACTGGGAGAAGTGCAGCTACGCCTTTGAGGACGATGCCAAGGATGTATCCTTCCGCTTCAAGCTCTACGATGAAGAGGGCAAGGAGCTCACGAACCAAGACTTCGAGCTCGTCGTGCGCTACATCCTCTCCAACAGCTTCTGGGAGCAGCAGCGCCGCAGCCTACAAGAGCAGGCCTAGCCCCCTACCCGCTATCCTCTCATGCTGAGCATTCAGATCCCCAGTCAGAGCTTTGGTAAAAGCGCAGGCGAGCATCGCAGTGGCTACCAGATCCAGCTCAGCGCACCCGAGCTCCAGCCCCTTATCACCGTCATCGAGAGCTCGCTACGCTTTCAATGGCTCTCCCAGCCAGAGCGGGAGACGGATCGCTACCCTGCGGTCTGGTACTTCCACCCTCTGGACGAGCAGCGAGGCTTGCTCTACTACTTTGAGGACAAGGGGGCAGATCCACGGCCTCACGTCCTGCAACGCGTGGTAGGGCTCTGCCTGCGAGGCGAGCACGAGAGCTTTCTCACAGCCCTCGCCTCTGGTAAAAAGCCTAGTCAGCAGATAAACTCTAAGGGGCTATGGAAGCTCAGTATCAAGGGTGCGCAATCGAAAGCGACCTTCCCGTGGAAGAGCCAATTCCTCCACCGAGGCGACCCCGCCACCTACGATCTCAGCACCCGACAAAGCCCCCTACCCGCGCCCAGCAAGACTGCGCCAACAAGCCTCTTGCTCTCCCCGCCTCCCAGCTCTCGTATGAAGCCGCTCTACACCCATCTCGCCTGCCTCATCATCGGTATTGTGATCACGCTCTTGCTCTATCCACGAACCGAGCGCACAGCGGAAGTGACTCCCGCAGAGCAAATATCTGTGAGCGGTGAGCAGGTCAACGAAGAAATTCAGCTCACTTACGAACGCATGTGCACCGAGGTGCGCCATCTCCAAGACAGCCTCACCGCGATGCAGCAGCTCAGCGAAGGCTACCGCCAGAGCATGGAGAGATTCAAAAGCATGCACGCCGACAAGCTCACTACCGAGCAAATCCACGAGCTCACCGAGCTCATCAAGAAGCTGCATCAACCTCAACGCTGAACCATCAAACCCATCGAGAAATACTCATAGGATAAGTACTCAACGAGAAAAAAAGCACTTCGCTTTTGACAAGTGAGGAAAGCCCCGCTACAATGATCGCGACATGACAGCTGAAAAAAAACTCCGACTCGCTATCCTCGGCTCTGGCTCTGGCTCCAATGCCCAATCTATCATTGATGCCATCCATGCGGGTCAACTGCATGCCGAGGTCGTCATCATCCTCTCCGATGTCGAGGGTGCCACCATTTTTGATCGCGCAGCACGCTGTGGCATCCCCTCACAATTGATCGCCTGCGGGGGATTCAAGAATAAATTCCCCGACGCGGCGCAGCAGAGCCTCGCCGCTCAGCTACGCGGCCTCCAGATCGACTTCATCTGCTTG
>CAYJOV010000022.1:0-24539 GCA_964371905.1 uncultured Akkermansia sp.
CGCATCATCATCCTCACCAATGCGGTGCAGCTTGATGAGGTACGCCTCCAGGCCTCCAGCATCCCTGTGCAGAACATAGTCGCAGAGCCCGCACGCCGCGACACCGCTCCCGCAGTCGCACTCGGTATCGCGCTTATCGCGCGTCGCGATCCACAGGCGAGCATGATCATCGTCCCCAGTGATTCGCTCATTCTCAATGACACAGCCTTCCAAAGCCTCGCCTCAGAGGCACTCCACCTCGCCGATCGAGAAGAGGCACTCATCACCATAGGCATCAAGCCCACCTGGCCCTGCCCCAGCTACGGCTACATCGAGCGCGCCGAGAAGCTCAAGGATACGCAGCTCCAGTACAACTGCCACGAGGTACACCGATTCTGCGAAAAGCCCAGCACAGAGCTCGCTGAGCAATACCTCAGCTCGGGGAACTTCACGTGGAATGCGGGCATCTTCATCTGGAACATCGCGCATGTACGTGAGCAGCTCCAGACCCACACTCCTGAGCTTGCCGACTTTATCGCAGCCTTTGCGACGACCGAAGACACGACTCTTTTCATCGAGGAACAGTTCCCCCGCCTCACGCCCATCTCCATCGACTTTGCCCTCATGGAAAAAGCCCCCCGCGTGCTCAACTTTGAGGCGAACTTCGACTGGGACGACGTAGGCTCATGGATCTCGCTCTCCAAGTACCTCCCCCAAGACGAGGCGCAGAATGCCGCGAACACCGCACTGAGTAGCATCGATGCCTCGGGCAACATCGTCTTCTCCACGCAGAACAAGCGCATCGCGCTGCTCGGAGTCGATGATCTCATCGTCGTGGACACAGGAGACTCCATCCTCGTAGCGCGCAAGCAGCGAGCCGACGATATCAAAAAGATCGTCGATGAGCTCCCCGAGCAATACACCTAAGCGATCCCCTTTTAACCACCTTCACTCAGAGCCCACCCTTAGTGGGCTCTCTTCGCAGACACCCGCCTACATCATCACCATCATGCATCCAGCACTCGGCATCGACTATGGTCAAGCTCGTATAGGCATTGCCGCCACCGACCCCCTTGGCATCCTCGCCCACCCCGTAGAGAGCATCCACCTCGCCCAGATCGACCCCCTTGAGCGCATCAGCCAGCTCGCGGAGCAGCGCGGCATCAAAACGCTCATCCTCGGGCTCCCCCTACGCCTCGATGGGACAGAAGGCAGTGCCTGTGAGAAGGTACGTCTATTCGGAGATCAGCTCGCAGCGCGCCTACCCGAGCTCCCCCTGCTCTACGTCGATGAGTTTCTCAGCACGCAGCGAGCCCAGCAAAAACTGCATGCTGCGGGCAAAAAAGCGAGACAATTCAAGCCCATTATTGATCAGGCCGCAGCCGTCGAAATCCTCAACCAATGGCTAGCCTCGACATCCAATGAGAGTCTCTATCCCGACGAATACATGGATAGCTAACAAACATAATTCTACAGCGACATTAATGATACAAAAAAATTATACGCATTCCGCGAATCATGCTTGCCAGCAAAGCACTCAAGTGGTAGACTTCTTGCAATTCAATTTTTGAAGATTTTTATAGTCTAGGAAAACTAACTCAACCATGTCACTCGAATCCTTCTTCAGCCCCAAGAGCATCGCCGTCGTCGGTGTCTCTAACAACCCCAACAAGCTCGGAGCCGTCGTCTTTAACAACATCATCGAAGCAGGCTTCCCTGGCATCCTCTATGGGGTAAACCCGAAACTAGCTGGAGAAACCGTCTACGGTATGCCCTGCTATGAGAGCATCGCAGAACTCCCCACCATCGTTGACCTCGTCGTCATCCTTGTACCCGCACGCTTCACGGTCGATGTCGTCGATCAGTGCGTCGAGCGCGGCATCCGCAATATCTCTATCATCACCGCTGGTTTTGGCGAAGTAGGCGAAAAGGAGCTCGAGGCCACCATTGCGCAGAAATGCATCGACAACGGCATCAACCTGCTCGGACCCAACTGCATGGGGCATATATCCACCTTCGACAAGCTCAACGCCACCTTCGCCGATCGCTTCCCCCTGCGTGGCAACGTCGCCTTTATCTCCCAGTCGGGTGCCTACTGCTCCGCGATGATGGACTGGGCAGGTGGCAAGAATATTGGATTCTCCCACTTCATCTCCATTGGCAACAAAGCCGCCCTCGGAGAAGACGGTCTGCTTGAAGCACTCAAGGATGACCCCAACACGAATGCCTTCGTCTTCTATCTCGAGTCACTCAAGAATGGCAAGAAATTCCTCTCCACACTCAGAGAAGTCACCAAGACCAAGCCCTGCGTCATCATGGAGCCCGGTCGCAGCCAAAAGGCACAAGCAGCCTCCCTCTCCCACACCGGCTCCTTGGCGCCCAACTATAGAGTCCTCGAAATCGCCCTCAAATCAGCAGGCGCGATCCAAGCCTACAACGACCGCGAGCTCTTCGGTCTCCTAGAGGTTCTCCAATACGCCAATCACCTTGAGTTCGATGGTCAGCTCGCCGTACTCACCAATGCAGGTGGCGTCGGTGTGCTCACCTCCGACCTCTGCGAAGAAGCCAATCTCGACCTCGCACGCCCCACAGAGGCCACCATCGCACGCCTCCGCGCCGTCCTTACCGCCGAAGCAGCCTTGGGCAACCCCATCGACGTCGTCGGTGACGCGGGAGCAGATCGCTATGAAAATGCGCTTCGCATCCTCTGCGAATCTGGCGAGTACAAGAACATCCTCGTACTACTCACCCCCCAGCGCGTGACCAACAGCATGGGCACGGCAGAGGCAGTGATCAAGCTTGCAAAGGAATTCCCCAAGATCAATATCTTCTGCTCCTTCCTCGGCGACGCCTCCGTCACCGACGCCCGCAAGGCTCTATCAGACGCCAAGATCATCAACTACGAATACCCCGTTGACGGCATCCGCACGCTTGGACTCCTCAAGGAGCAAATGCAGTACCGCGGAGTCGAGAGCATCGAGCTGGAGCCCCAGCCCGTACCAGTCGACATTAAGAGTGACATCACCGCAGCCTGCGAAGCAGGACTCTCCTCTCTCCCCCAAGAGACGGTGACCAAGCTCATGGACCACTACGGCATCGACTACCCCAAATCGGGGAACTACGTCGATAAGGGTGAGGCTCTGCAATTCTGCCAAAACATCTTCCCCCGCCCTGTCGTGCTCAAGCTCTCCGCCCCTGACGCTCTCCACAAGACCGAGATGAAGGGTATCTTCCTCAACATTTCAGATGAGCTCAACTTCAACAAGGCATGGGGTCAGCTCTGGGACTCCATCAGCAAGTTCGAGCTCAAGGGTGCCTCCGTCCTCATTCAGGAAATGATCACAGGTGCGACAGAAACAATTGTCGGCGTGAACAGTGATCAGAACTTTGGTCGCGTCCTCGTCTTTGGAACAGGTGGCGTCTACACCGAGGTACAGCGCGACACCACCATGCGCATTCTGCCCGCCAATGACTTTGAGCAGATGATCAGCGAGACCAAGGTAGGCACTATCCTCAACGGCGTACGCGGCGAGCAGCCCAAGGCCACAGCCGCACTCGCGGACACGCTTGCCAAGGTGCAGCAGCTCGTCACCGACATCCCTGAGATCACCGCCATCGACGGCAACCCCGTGCTCGTCACGAAGGACAGAGCCGTGGTCGTCGACTTCAAAATGATCCTGAAGTGATAGGTTAAATACCTCCCTTTTTCAAAGAAAGCCACCCTCGTCATGAGGGTGGCTTTTTTCTATCTCCATCTCTTCAATTTTCGTTTAAATACGCAACAATTAACAAAGCTCTCATTTCTTAAAATCAATATTTTTAATTGGATGTACTCACGGCTTACTCAGTAGACTCTTACCCTACAGCATCATCGGGAAGAAAGGGAGAGAAAAGGGATATTCTGCACAAATCAGCCGCAAGCTTTGTAAGAGAATAACCTGACAAATATATTTCCGATTATTCCAGTCGTAATTTAGGGAGAAAATCTATACAGCCGCGAGTACATTGACGATACATCAAGGGGACATGAAGAGACTAACGTTATACCAAGTAATATTACTTATGGTATACTAATTTAATTATTTCTTTGTATTATTTGAAAAGGCTAGATAAGAATTGTTTTAAGTATATAATTATTTTTGCACGCACTTTAAGCTATTAATATAAAATATTTTAAAAACCTTATTAGATTTCTTGTGTTTGTTAGGAGGAAAAATAACAAATTTCCCTTGACCGAATAATAGGGTTATGATAGATTGAGCTCGAATTACACAATTCTACCCCCTCCCCTCATGAAACACTGCATATTAATGACAGCAGCATTGGCTTCTGGCGGCGTAGCCCTCGGTCAAGCTGACGACGAATACAACTACACGACCCAGAATGGATATTTAAACTGGGACGGTCTCACGACGCCCGACGACAAAGATGTCAAGGTTGGTCTATATAACGGCTTTACTTTTAATATATCAGAAGATAGCTTCAACAATGACCCTCCCACTTATAGACACCGTGACAGTCTCACGACTGTGACAAACAGCCATGGCGACCCCATGGCGACAGAGCCGAAAGAATTCCGCACGGGGAACCTTCTCAACCTATGCTCTCTCCAGATCATCGGCGCCGGTGGATATGAATTTGAAAATATTGCTTCAGTTCAGATCATCATGCCTACAGGTAATGTTAGCAGCGTCAACATGACAGTAGATATGAGAGACGTCTACGATCCTTGGCAGAGCAGCCCTGTAACGCAGCGCAATGTCGCGACCTTCAATTTTGAAGGAGTCAATGTGGAAATCGGAAATACCTATCAGGTTCTTTTCTTTGACATCAACAACAATCAGGTCGAGGCCAATATCGCCGTAAGCAAGAACGGTGGAGACAATTTCTTCATGCTCAAAGAGATAAACAACATCATCACCAACACCAACGATGATTTCTCAGCGGCAGGACTCACCATCAACACCACGACCATTACTGATGACGAGGTCGTCCCCGAGCCTAGCACTGCTACCCTGAGCCTCCTCGCTCTGGCAGGTCTGCTAGGACGCCGCCGCCGCTGCTAGCCCCCGAAGGAGCAAACTATTGACTTTACACGAGCAGAGACAGTTCATCTCTGCTCGTTTTGTTGTCAGGTCGAGAAAAAAGTTGAAGAAAGAGGATTTTTCACTTGCATTTATCTCTTAAAAAAACTATAATTGCGCGGGGCTGTAGCTCAGCGGTGAGAGCAGGGGACTCATAATCCCTTGGTCGCGGGTTCGAACCCCGCCGGCCCTACTATACTTTTTACCGACGGAATCCGCATTGCCAATTTTATGCCCAAAACAGCGATTATCAGTGACATTCATGCCAATATGCATGCTCTGTCTGCTGTCATCGGTGATGTCCAACAACAGCAGTGCACGGACATAGTCTGTCTCGGCGATATCGTTGGATACAACGCCTACCCTTCCGAATGCCTTGATTATATACGCAGCCTTAATTGCCCTGTCGTCAAGGGGAATCATGATGAAGAGGTACTGCGCGAGACGCATCTCAATATGAATCCCGTAGCGGCACAGGCTATGCAGTGGACACGCGCTCAACTGAGTGAGGATCAACTCACCTGGCTCATCAAGCTACCCTACAAGAGCTTTGTGCGCTCGAGTTTCGCTATTGTACACTCGTCGTCCGATCAGCCCCAGAAGTGGCACTACGTCCTCAATGCGAATGATGCCGTTGCGAACTTCAGCAAGCAGTTCTCCCCCGTCTGTTTTCACGGTCACACCCATGTGCCCAAGATCTTCTACCATGATCAATCAGGCACTCACGATGACACAGAAACGCTCAGCCAGCTCAAGGAGCTCGGAGAAGTAAGCTTCTCCCCCGTACAGGGAATCAAGTACTTCATCAATGTCGGCTCTGTAGGGCAGCCACGAGATGGCGACCCGCGCGCTTGCTACGCAATCTACGATACGGATCAGAATATCATCACATTCCGTCGTGTCACCTATGATGTCGAAGCCGCACAAAATGCCATCATCGCCTTTGGTCTCCCTCTCTATCTAGCCGATCGTCTCGGGCGTGGTGTCTAGTATCAATCATACGACACAGATCTGTCATGGGTAGTAGTCATTCTTGGCTGTGGCGTCTCCTGCCAATCTTGATCCTTTTTGCCATCGGCTCTCTGGCAGCCTACCAGCTCGTACCCTATGAGCTTGAGCAGATGAAATGGGAGATCTCAGGCATGCCCGAGAGCTACCCCATTGAGCAAAAGATGCGACCCATCCTCCTTTTGCTGCTCTGCTATATCCCTTTCCTCGGCAGCGTGATCTATAGCTTTTTAGGCACGATGGATCGCTACATGTCGCGCCACTTCATCACGCATTTCTTGCTATGCACGGTGATTTTATTAGCCATTTATTTTTTGGCTGATTTCATGGACAACAGCGAGCGTTTTCGCAATCGCTTTGAGAATCCTCTCAGACAGACACTTTTTTTCTACACCACGCAGTTGCCCATGTTTCTCTACCAGATATTGCCCTACACACTACTCATGGGGGCACTCTGGAGTCTGAGTCGCTGGTCGGCAACCTGTGAGCTGACGGGCATGCTTCAATCGGGTCGCTCACTGCTGCGCATCTGTGCCCCCATCATTATATTTGGCTCGCTCGCAGCACTCGTCTACGGGATATTTGGCTTCCACTGGGCACCGCACGGCTCTCTCTACCGTGATCTCATCCTCAAGCAGGAGAGAAGTCAAAAGGACAATAAACTCTTGCCCATCGTCTACAAGCATGAGCGCAGTGCACGCATATGGAATGTGCAAAACCCCGCCTCCATGCAAAATCCCGGTGCACCCATGACTGGCATTGAGATCAAGCAATTCGACCCCGAGCGCGCAGGCAAGGTGCTCTATCAGATGCGAGCTGACTCCGCGCAGTGGAATAAAATGACCGCCCACTGGCATCTGAGTCAAGTCTACATACGCCGCGTCGCCGCCGATGGAGAGCGCCCCAAGGACGATGAGTACCACCCTACCCTCGCGCTCGACTTTGAGGAAAAGCCCTACCAGATCATTAGCCCTAGCCAGAGCCGTGGCAATGAGTCCATGAGCACCTCAACGCTCTATGATATGATTAGTTCTGGGGCGGGAACACCCGATGACAGGGCGCGCAAGAGGACGGAGTGGCATATGCGCATCGCGCGCATTTTCACCTGCATTATTTTCGTACTGCTCGCCATTCCCAGTGCCATCACCTTCCAGAGGCGTGGCACGATCAAGGGAGTTGCGCTAGCCGTCCTCCTCGCAGCGCTCATGCTCATGCTCTATCGAGTCTTCAACGCACTGGGTGAGTCACGCATCTTGCAGGCATGGATCAGCGCATGGATACCCAATACGATCTATTTCTTCATCACTGTCTGGCTCTTCCAGCGCAATCTCGCGCACCGCGGACTACGCGAATGGCTCTCCTCCTACTTCAAGAGCGCCTCACACCGCCAGCCAACCACCCCTCCCTCCCATGAACCGTGAATTCAGCCGCCTACGTGGCATCATCTTTGACTTTGACGGCGTGCTCGTGGATACCGAGTACGCCATATTCCAATCTTGGGTTCGCCTCTATGAGCGTGAAGGTCAGGAAATTAGCATAGAGACATACGCCCCTTGCCTAGGAGCTGGCTACACGCACTGGAATCCAGGCACGCACCTAGAAAGCCTCACAGGGAAGAGCTATGATTGGGAATACGAGAATACCCTCCGCCAAGGCGAAATAGAAGCCGAGCTCGCCCAGAGTGGTCTCATGCCCCATGCCCTCGAGCTACTCGATTGGTGTGCGAGTCATGACATCGCACTCACGGTCGCTTCCTCCTCCTCCTCGCGCTGGGTGAGAGGCTGGCTGGACAAGCTAGGCATTTATACGCGCTTCAAAGCCGTCTTCACACGAAGTGACGGCTACCCCGTCAAGCCCGATCCAGCTCTCTTTCTCGCAGCACAAGAGGTCCTAGGACTCCCAGCTGAACAATGTCTCATCATCGAGGACTCTGAGAATGGGACACGAGCAGCTAGGCGCGCTGGCATCCCCTGTCTCGCCATCGCCAATCGCATGACACGCCACAGCGATCTGAGTCGCGCACAGTGGCAGCTCCCCGATTTTGCGGCACTGCTTGAGCGACTCAAAATCGCTACTCTGAATGAGCTTTGAGTAATAGAAATACATGGAGTAGCCCCTCATGTCTTGATAAACCTCTGTAAGATCAACAGCTTATGGATTTAATATCCTCTTTTCAAAATTGCTAGACTGTGGATCAGGTGAACAAGTTCGTTATTAGTTTTTGGCAGTAATTAATATCCTCATTCCTGGCAACTACACCACGACTGATGGGGGGATGTCAAAAAACTTCAAAGCTATTTATAATGCATGGTTTTTTGGGGGCAGATGCCGCAATCATCCACTTTAACGCCTATGCGGGCTACAGCGTCGTGCTGAACGATTCCATCTCTGGTAGGGATGATACGCCTGATGCCATTGCGAATCAAATCCTCCACATCAATCAGGTGATGGTGGGCACAGACACCCTCATTGCCCCCAATGCCACCGTCTTCACCACCGTGTACTTCAACAACAAGGTGGAGTACCAAACTGTCAATGTGCACGCGGGCGAGCTCATTTTTAGCACAGCTCCCACGGGCTATGGTACACTAAGCAACAGTGTGCTGAACATCTCGGCAGGGGCTTAGGTAGAGTTCTCGCACCTCAATTTTGATAACAATAGCTACGCGATTACCAACATCGACAACTGGGGCGGCAGCGTAGGAGCAGATTGGGGCATTGCCAAAAATACCAGCCTCGGCTTTGCCTTCACCGCACTCTATGGAGACCTCAACGTCAGCAGTGTAGATGCCGCAGAGGGAGACCTTGACAGCTAAGCATAGTTCCAAAAATGTTGACACTTTAGATTTTTTAATTATGGTTATCGATCAACTGGTTAAGAGGATATTTAGGCTTTTATATATACGATACTGTGCTTACTACCTCAGCCTCGCCGCCAGCACCAAAGCGGCAACTGGCAGCACCGCGCCATCATGAGCTGGGGTTTGATGGATACCAGCCTCGATCGTCAGCTCAGCCATGCGAATGGCAACTACAGCACCCCGGGAGATACGGACGGCTACAGCTTTGGCATCATGTACGAGCTGGGGTATGACATCAAGCTGAGTGAAAGCAGCACGCTAAGCCCCCTCTTCAACGCCGCACTCGTGCATAGCTACCTTGATGGCTACACCGAGACAGGTAGCGATGCCGCCCTGCGCGTGGGAGAGCAAGAAAACACCATCGCCACCTTTGGAATCGACGCACGCTTTGAAAGCAAGCTCGACTCTGGTCTACAAGTAGGCGCACGCGCCCTGCTCAAAATAGACGCAGGAGACCGCACACAGCAGGCAGATGTCAGCATTGCCAGCGTATCTGGTAGCAGCGCACGCATCGAAGGCACTGAGGCAG
This sequence comes from uncultured Akkermansia sp., assembly GCA_964371905.1. Lineage (GTDB taxonomy): Bacteria > Verrucomicrobiota > Verrucomicrobiia > Verrucomicrobiales > Akkermansiaceae > Akkermansia. Next base: position 9,462 of record CAYJOV010000022.1, read on the forward strand.
GCTCCTCCGGAGTCGAGCTCGGCTTGGGGCGCAAGCATGCCCCTAGGAGGCAGCTCCGTGCTCTTCCTCGATACCTCAGTAGAGATGAGAGAGAAGAGGACCACAGGGCAAGTGTAGGGTATAAGCTGGACCTCTAAACCAGAGACGCTATAGCGCATCATACCATCCTCGCTCCCCAATATAGGAGCGAGGATTTTCGAGTCATTTTTCAATATTTTAGTTGTGAAATATTATTTATTATAGTGTACTTTTAACAAGTAATAACTTGTGTATTATGAAACTTCACCTTCCTCATTCATTACGTTCTGCGCTTATAGCGACTTTTTTCACCTTATCAAGCATGAACCTCACTATAGCCAGTGCTGCTGGTGTGGTGAGCATCCCTGGCGAAGCTTCAGATGAAAGCGCGGCAAAGAACCTGCTTCTAGAAGCAGGTGCACTCATCCCCGCAGGAGAGAGACATTTCTGGATAGCCGCAGAAGCAGGGCGAAACGAGCTCTCAGGCGCGGGTAGCGCTGCAGGGCACAACATCAACAACTGGGGCGGCAGCGTAGGCGCAGATTGGGGTATTGCAGAAAGCACCAGCCTCGGCTTTGCCTTCACCGCACTCTATGGTGACCTCAACGCCAGCAGTGTTGACAGTGCAAGCGGAGACCTCGATAGCTACTACCTCAGCCTCGCCGCCCAGCATCAGAGTGGCAAGTGGTCACACCAAGCATCCATCAGCTGGGGACTCATGGATGCGAGCCTCGATCGTCACGTCAGCCACGCAGGCGGCAACTACAGCGCCTCGGGAGATACGGACGGCTACAGCTTTGGCATCATGTACGAGCTGGGGTATGAGATCAAGCTCAGTGAGAGCAGCACGCTGACCCCCATCTTTAACGCCGCACTCGTGCATAGCTACCTTGATGGCTACACCGAGACAGGTAGCGATGCCGCCCTGCGCGTGGGAGAGCAGGACAACACCATCGCCACCTTTGGCATCGGAGCACGCGTGGCAAGCAAGCTCGACTTCGGTCTACAAGTAGGCGCACGCGCCCTGCTCAAAGTAGATGCAGGAGACCGCGCTCAAGAGGCAGATGTAAGCCTCGCCAACGTAGCAGGTAGTCGAGCGCTCATTGAAGGTGCAGAGGCAGGATCAGTGGGCGTAGAGCTGGGCTTTGGGGCGAGCATGCCCGTGGGTGAAAACGCAGCTCTCTTCTTCGATGCTTCAGTCGATTTGCGAGAAGACCAGCAAAACTACAACGCCAGCGGAGGCTATCGCCTGCGCTTCTAAAACGTCCTCAATCACATCTCACCCAAGCCTCGCTCCCCACCACAAGAGCGAGGCTTGTTTGTAGCCATTCAGGACTAAGCAACAGGCTTGACGTTTTTTCGATAGATGCAGTATACTCCCATTTGGATTGCATAGACATCCTACTCAGCTTTAGCGAACTCGTAGTGATACGTACAAAACAATGTAATATAAGAAAATTCAGAAAATCGCTTCACGAGGCAGCTTTTGAGTGCTTTTAGGCTGGATTTTCCCGCCGCTTCTCCCCACGAGGCATCGTGGGGGGCTCTGGTCTCAAATTGGCATGCAATTTGTGCCAGATTGCGACTTGATGGGCTCTAGCTAATCAAGTACGCAGACCGCGATTACTCCCATCAACTACAGCCAAAGTAATAAGGAAATACAACTCGACCCGTAGGAATCAGCTGCTTATTAATGGGAATTAATGCATTAAAAAGGCAAAGGAAAGGATAATCTCTGATGCTATCCACAGCGATAGCCCCAAGCTTCATCTCGCCTCGGTCGAGAAGGTACTGCCTCATCACGCCTTCGAGGAAAACATTTTTCGGTGTCACCCAGTCTCCTGGCTCGCCGAAGGCAATATTCGCATAGCGAGCTTCACAGACATGCTTTCCACGAAGGAGCAACACATCATCCTTCGCATCTACACCCTCCATCAGGGCATCGAGCTCGCGCCTGTCAGCCCATTTTGAGGAGTAATCGAGATGCGAGGCGTCTCGTAGCATGAGCTTTTCGATGCGCCGCATCTCGTAGGGTGCGCACTCCATAAGCTCGACTTCGCCCTGCTCATTGTAGAGCAATCTCAGCTTATGCTTACCGCTCGCGGGTAGACTCACCTGCGAGATCGCGTGATGCAGCGAGAGAGTAGAGCCACTTGCGAGGCTGCGAGTGACGCGCCTCTGGTGATAGTCAAGCAGCTGGATAGCTCCATCAAGGACACAGATACTCTCAAGTAGCAAAGGGGACATAGACTTTTTCTACCACTTCTTGATATTCTTCTTCCATGACACTCATGGCGGTGATGCCACCTCCGCTCTTGTAGTAGAGCCGCTCGTCATTCTTCTCCACAAATCGTATACACACAGCACTCTCGACGCTCTCGCCATCGAATACTCCGAAGACCCCCGTGTAAAAGCCTCTCTCCATATCCTCTGCGGCGGCGATGATTTCGCAGGTTTTTCTCTTCGGCGCACCAGATATACTGCCAGCAGGCAAGAGCTGATGAAAAATATCCCCGAGACGGCGAGGCCAATCCTCGCGCAGCTCGCCTACGATCTCAGAGCTCGTCTGATAAATCGCGCCGCGCGTCGTCTCAACTAGATCGACGTAGCGGTAACGCGCGACCTGTACCTGACGACTGACGCGCGAGAGATCATTGCGCAGGAGGTCGACGATGGTCGCGTGCTCACATTGCTCTTTTTCATTGTCGAGCAGGCATGTCTCAGCATCAGGTATAGAGGCGGAGATCGTCCCTTTCATGGGGTATGTCGAGACTGTATCATCTTTAATACGAATAAATGCCTCAGGCGAGAAGCAGCAAAACTCATCTTCGACGAGCAGCTTATACGGAGCTCGTGCATGATGGAAAAAGTGAGCGAGCTCTAAGTTCGTCTCCAAGCCTGTACGTGCGCAGAGATTGAGCAAATAGCTGTTACCTGACTGGATTTCCTCCTGTACCAGATGGAAGGCCTCAGCGTAGCGTTGTTTACTAGGGGGCAAGATGTCGAAATGCACCTTCTCGGGCAACAAAGCCGACTCCCCTACCCTCTTCTGGCTAGGCAGTGAGTAATGAATCGTGGGTGGTATATCGCGCAACGGGTGCAGATACGCATGCTGTCCGCAGTAAGAAATGAGGAAAAAGAAGGGCTCGGACTGCGCGCCCCAGTCGTTCATCTGCTTCACCCATTCTTCTGAACTTTTACTCTCCATCAAGTGGAGCCTACTATAAGCGATGTTCCCTCATGTCGCAAGAAGAATCAGGTCTAGGGAGTGGAAAATACCACAACCAGCCTACTTTTGCTTCCTCGCCTCTGCCTGTTGTGCTAGACTCTCGGGACGATGGAAGAGTATTTTTATGAAGCATTCAGGGGCATGGCACGATTAGGTCCTGGTAGCGAGCAGTGCACCTTACAGGCTATTTCTTATATGGATAAGGATAGAGCTGTGAAGATCCTCGATGTGGGCTGTGGTGTGGGTACGCACACTTTGCTAATGGCCGACGCGATGGAGCATGCGCATATCATCGCTATTGATAACAATCAAGAATACATAGATCAGTTGAATGCTGACGCTCAGACGCGCGGCCTATCAGACAGGGTGCAGGGAGTCTGCATGTCCCTGTTTGAAATGAGTTTTGAAGACGCGAGTTTCGATTATATCTTCACCGAGGGGGCTATCTACATCGCAGGTTTTAGCAAGGGGCTCTCCGACTGGAAAAAACTTCTCAAGCCCGAGGGCTTACTGCTATGTAGTGAGATCAGCTGGATTCGTCCCGAGCCATCAGCGAAGGCTCTCGAATTCTGGTCAGCGGCCTATCCTGAAATGGATTTCGTGACCAACAAGGAGGCTCAAGCAGTGGCTCTAGGCTTCGATGTCATCGACTCCTTCCCCCTGCCCAAGGACGCGTGGACGCTGAATTACTACGTACCTCTCCAAGCAAATCTCGATAAGATGGCTCAAAAGTACGGCGATAACAGCACGGCTCAGGAAGTCATCGCAATGATACAGCAGGAGATAGATCTCTACCACGAGGCAAGCGATGACTACAGCTATGTCTTCTATATTTTAAAAAGCACATGAAGACACCTTACGAGATTCAGTACAAATTTGAGACGAAGAATTGAGTTCTCGCTTACAGCAACAAACTCTCTGCCGTGTCATCCCTGCCTCTTCTGCGCTAATACTCAATTCCTCGTCGGCTGGGAATGCCGTGCTGGTAGGGGTGCTTGTGGGGGAGCATCTCGGTGACGTAGTCGGCGCGCTGGATGAGCTGCTCTGTCGCGCCACGTCCAGTGAGGACGAGCTCAAGGTGCTCGGGCTTTTGCTCGATGAAGGCGAGAAGACGCTCTTCGCTGATGTAGTGGTCGCGTACCGAGATCACGATCTCATCCATGATGAGCAGGTCGAAGTGTTGGCTGGCGAGGAGCGCTTCCAACGCGTCGAGTGCATCGTGGACTTCTTGACTGAGCATGTCATGCGCGAGCCTCTTGTCGCGCCCCTGATGGCCTTGGGTGAAGTGCAGCACATGGGCACCTGCTTGACGCAGGATGTGCAGCTCGCCGTAGCCGTATTTGCCAGGGCGTTTGTGAAAGGAGGCGTGGCAGACCTGCAGCCCCTGCCCGAGGGCGCGTATGGCGAGACCTGCGGCGCAGGTGGTCTTGCCCTTGCCCTTGCCTGTGTAGATGTGGATGAGTCCTTGTTGCATGCTTAATAATAGAAGGAGAGGATGATGAGAGCGAGGTAGGCTATGACGGATACCTTGATGTTGACCCAGCAGCTGCGTCGTACATCGTCATGGCTGAGCTCTCGGGGGTGATGGCCGATGTAGGGCTTGTCCACGATCTTGCCAAAGTAGACATTGGGACCTCCAAGGCGGCAGTCGAGTATACCAGCTAAGGCGGCCTCGGGGTAGCCAGCATTGGGGCTGGAGTGCGCGCTGCCGTAGCGCAGGACAAAGCCACAGGCGCGCCAGCTGGCGGAGACCATGATCATCAGCAGCGCGGTGAGGCGTGCGGGGATGAGGTTGAAGAGATCGTCTAGCCTCGCCGGTAGGCAGCCGAAGTCTCGGTAACGCTCGTTTTTGTACCCCACCATGGAGTCGAGCGTGTTGATCATTTTATAGCCCATCATGAGGGGGATGCCGCCAAGGGCGAAGAAGAAGAGCGGGGCAATGACCCCATCGCTGAGATTCTCCGAGCTCGTCTCTAGGGTGGCGGCGCGTATTTGACTCGCGCTGAGCTGGCTGGTGTCGCGTCCAACAATCATGCTGAGCTGTCTGCGCGCGGCGTCTAGGCTGTCGTTTTGCAAGCTCTTCTCGACCTTGAGGCTTTCTTCGATGAGGCAGCGATTGCTCAAGGCGAAGTAGAACAGGATACCATTGACGAGGGAGAGCAGCAGGGGGACATCAGCGAGTATCAGTTGTAGCCCGCACAGGCTGCCAACCACGCTGCTGACGAGGAGCAGCCAGCAGAGTGCCCCCTTGAGCTTGCGCTGCGCGCCGCGATTGCATCGCTTTTCTAAAAAAGCAATCGCATGGCCGAATGCTCGTATGGGATGGGGCATCCAGTAGGGATCTCCGAGCAGGCTGTCGAGCCCTATTCCGAGGGCTAGCGTGATGAGGGTGTAGTTGAGTTCCATTCTTGTAGGGCTCTGATGAGCAGGTTGTTTTTCTGGCGCGACTGGGTGGCGAGACGGAAGTGACGTGCGCCCAGTCCGCGAAAGTTGCCCGCGTGGCGTATGAGGATGCCCTGTTCACGGATGAGGTAGTCTTGGAGGGCATCGACTGGGGAGGCGTGGCGCAATTCGCAGAGAAAGAAGTTGCTCTCTGAGGGATGGACGCGTAGGCCATCGAGCTTAGCGAGCTCGCCTTGCAGATAGCGCGACTCGGCGAGCAGCTCCTCTCGGTCAAAGAGCAGCTCCTCATAATGCCGCATGATGTACTCCCCTGCGCAGAGGGAGAGCGCGTTGACGCTCCATGGCGGGCGCATCTCTCTCAGCTGGGCAATGAGGAGAGGCGGCGCGATGATGTAGCCAAGCCTGATACCGGGGATGCCAAAGGACTTGGTGAGCGAGTGGATGTGGATTTGATTGCCCAAGGGCTGGGGCAGAGGCGCGCATGCTCGCGTGAGCTCTTGGTAGGCGCAGTCAATGATGAAGTGGCAGTGGGGGTGACGCTGGCTGAGCTCTGCGAGATCGTTGGGATTGATGAGGTGGCCGTCTGGGTTGTTCGGGTAGCCCAGCCAGAGGCTTTGGTAGTGCTGGAGCTCTTGGCTTGCCCATTCGGGGATGGGGCAAAAGTGCAGCTCATGCTCGTAGAGGCGGCAGCTGTCTTCGTATTCTGCGAAGGAGGGTGTGATTATCAGCGTCTTGCAGGAATTGTACCTTGAGAGGTGATGGGCAATGAGGTAGAAGGCCTCAGCAGAGCCATTGGTGACGAGGATATGACTCGCGCTCAGCTGGTGATGCTGTGCGAGGAGCTCGCGCAATTGTGTTGCCTCAGGGTCGGGGTAGTTGGCGATGAGAGGGAGCTGCGTTTGCAGGTGCTCCATGATGCGTGCCGACTTGTTATTAAAAGCGATATTGGAGCTAAAGTCGGCTCGTATCTGCTCCTTGGGGTAGTGGTAGAGATTGTTCCCATGTCCCTGTATCATGACTCTGCTCCCTCCTCTCTCATGCTCGCGTAGATCGCGTCCATGTCCACGAGCGCGCGCAGGCGATGGGCGAGCTCGTCGTAGTTCTTTTGCTTCATGTGATGGTAGTCTTCTCTATCCTCTGGCTGTCGCCCTAGGGCTTGGAGTATTGTGTTGATGACATTCTGGTTGTCAAAGATGCCATGCAGGTAGCTGCCCCAGCAGAGGGGGCTTTGGATATAGCCGTCCTGCTCGCCGTTGTCGAGCTGGCAGAGGGGGCGCGGGCTGTCACTGAGGGTCTCGCCTGCATGGATTTCATAGCCTCGCCCCTCGATATCGTCATGGAGGAAGCGGAAGCTGCATGCGCGTGTCACCTTGCCCTGCTTGATCGTGGTGCTCAGCGGGAAGATGCCCAAACCCTCAATCTGCTGGCTATGCCCCTCGATCTGCTCGGGATCGCGTATCACCTCACCCATCATTTGATAGCCGCCGCAGATGCCATAGAGAGCCTTGCCCGCGCGGTGGTGGGCGAGGATCACCCGCTCGAGCCCCTGCTCACGGAGGAATTGGAGGTCGGCGATGGTATTCTTGGAGCCGGGGATGATGATGACATCGGCGCGCTCCAGCTCTCGAGCGTCCAGCGTGTAGGAGAGCTCGATGCTCTCACAGCGCATGAGTTGGTTGAAGTCGGTGAAATTCGACATACTGCGCAGGCGCAGAACGGCAATCTGGAGAGCCTCGGGGCGTCTCCCGCCGCGCTCGTACTCGTCGAGAATGACGGAGTCTTCCTGCTCGATGAAAATATCGCGGAAGTAAGGGATGACCCCCACGACGGGGACACCACAGATGTCCTCCAGCATCGTGCGTCCCTCTTGGAAGAGCTCAACATCTCCGCGGAATTTGTTAATAATGACCCCCTTGATGAGCTTTCTATGATACTCGGGCAGCAGGGCGAGCGATCCGTAGACAGAGGCAAAGACCCCACCTCGATCAATGTCGGCGACCAGATAGACAGCCGCCTGCGCGTACTCGGCCATGCGCATATTGACGATGTCTTTGCTCCAGAGGTTCATCTCGGAGATGCTGCCCGCGCCCTCCATGACGAGGGGGGAGTAGCGCGTGCCGAGGCGCGTCAGGGCTTGCTGCGCCTCGATGAAGAGCGCGTCGCGGTTTTTCCCTCGGAAGTAGTCCTTGGCATGATTGACCCCCATGGGCTTGCCCAGTAGCACGACCTGCGAGCTCATTTCAGTCGTGGGCTTGAGCAGGATGGGATTCATGTCGACATGGGCGGCTATGCCGCAGGCCTCGGCTTGGACAGCCTGAGCGCGTCCTATTTCGAGCTCATCGGGGGTAGCGTAGCTGTTGAGCGACATGTTCTGCGCCTTGAAGGGCGCGGGGCTGTAACCGTCTTGCTTGAAGAGGCGGCAGAAGCCCGCATTGATCACAGACTTGCCCACATCAGAGCCCGTGCCAACAAACATGATAGGTCGGAGTCGGGGGCGCAGCGCGACGAGCTCGCCAAAGGAAACAGGCAGATCAAACACTCTATCGGCCTCCACCTGCCCCATGGCGACCATGGCCGCGCGGATGAAGCCCGCATGCGTCACGACGAGTATGTCCGTCCCTCTGTACTCCTCTAAAAAGTCCCGCGCCCGCGCGACGAGGTCTTGGAAGGACTCGCCCTCGGGGCATCGCTGAGTGAGGTAATGATCAAACCACTCCTTGCCCTGCTCATGGGCAAAAATAGCATCCCATGGCTGGAGCTCCCATGCGCCAAAATCCATCTCTTGGAGTCGTGCATCCAGCTGCGGTGCTGGCAATTGCAGATGAGACGCCACGCTCTCGGCGAGGCGTCGGCAGCGCGTCAGAGGGCTGCTGTAGATGGTGCGTACCTGCTTGGGGAGCTGGGCGAGGATGGCGGGGAGGTCGCGTGTTTCAAAATCATCCCTGAGCGCGACATCACTGCGGCCGTAGCAGATTGAGAGTTCAAGGACGGTTTGCGTGTGGCGGAGCAGATAAATCATAGCTGAGAGGAGAGTGCGAGAAGGATAAGGTAGAAGAGCAGCTCTGTCAACTGCTGGAGAGCACCGAGGCAGTCGCCAGTAAAGCCACCAATTCTCTTCTTCATGTAAAGGTGCATGCCCAGTGAGAGAACGAAACCCGAGGCGAGCAGCACACAGGCGAACATCCAGCCCCAGCACCAAGGCAGTGTCAGGCTGCTCAGCGCAGCGATCGCCAAGCTCGTCGCGGAGACCCCGCGCGCGCTGTGTGAGGCCTTCGACGATTCCGTGCGCGCGTAAGAGGAGAGGCGCACAATGAGCACGGGGTAAAATCGGCTCAGCGTGGGCGCGATCACGAGGGCTGGCAGCAGCCATTGCTCCTCCAGCTGGCAGAGCAATTGGAACTTGAGCAACAAGGCGAGAATCAGCGCGATCACCCCATAGGTGCCGATGTGGCTGTCCTTCATGATACGCAGGATACTGTCCCTATCACGACCCGCGCCAAAGCCGTCGACGAAGTCCGCTAAGCCGTCCTCATGAAAAGCCCCCGTGAGCAGGATGGAGAGCAGCATGATGCACACGATGCAGATCTCGCGAGGCAAGACCAGCGCGAGCGCGCTGTAGCACAGGGCACAGAGCACACCGATGAGCAGGCCAATAAGGGGCAGGTAGCGGAAGGCCTTGCTAAGGTAGTGATCATTGCACACCACGCTCCGCGGCACGGGGACGCGTGTGAAGAAGAGCATGGCGTTGAAAAAGATGTTGAGCTGGTGCTTCATGCTACTTGATTTTCTGTGCGATGCCCGAGAGGAGGAAATAGACCTCATCGGCATGCGCCGCTATGTGTTGATTCATCCAGCCTTGGAGGTCGACAAAGGCGCGCGTGCTCGCGTCCATGGGGATGACTCCCATCCCTATCTCATTGCTCACGACGATGAGGGTGCAGTCTTGCTCACAGAGGCGCGCCCACTCTTCCTTTGCCCAGATGAGGCTTTCCTCGCGCTGGAACTGATGCTGGCTGAATATATTGGGCAGCCACAGCGTGACGCAGTCCAGCAGCACGACACGTCCCTGCAGCGCGTGCCGTGAGAGCTCTAGCTCCTCCTCGATGAGACTCCAGTGGGCGCCTCGCTCGCGCTGGTGACGCTGGATGCGCTCGGCGAACTCCGCATCCCAGCAATGCGCGGTGGCGAGATAGAGGGGCTGCGGGCTGAGCTGCTCTGCCAGCGCTTGGGCAAAGCGGCTCTTCCCCGAGCGTTGTCCGCCTGTGATGTAAATAATCTGGCTCATAGCTCAAGAAGGCGAGGTTGGCAATTCTCAGGAATGGCGATCGTGCTCAAGGGCTGCTGTGTGACGAGGTGGATGAGCGTCTTGAGCACCACGCCGTGGCTGACGATGGCGACGAGCTCCCCCCTATGCTCCGTACGCAGCATGTGGAGAAATTCCTCGACGCGCTCACGAAGACTGCTCAGTGTCTCCGCTCCTGCTATGTCATCATCGAAGGCGACGCCCACGGGCAAGGGGCTACCCTCCAGCGAGCCAAAGCTACGCTCGCGCAGACGCGGCTCCTCTCGGATCGCCGCCGTGGGGAAGATGATGTCCGCGCTGTGGCGCGCGCGTTGCAAATCACTGCAATAGACCGCATGCGGGCGCATTTGCTCCAGCTCCCTCGCAAGCTTTTGCGCCTGTGCTATCCCCTTGTCATTGAGCGTGCCTCGCGTCTGGCCTTGGCAGATATGCTGGGCGTTCTCCGCCGTTTCCCCGTGGCGAATGAGGACGAGACGCAGGGGGCAGTCCAGCTCGTAGCCCATGAGTTTTTCTGTCTGATACTGACCTACAATGCGGTAGGAAAGATCTCGAGTGAAGAGGGGACCATCGAGCACGATGCTATGGTATTCCCCATTCTCCCCGCAGAGGTCGGCATGGGGGTAGCGGCGCATCTTGTCCTCCAGCTGCTCGTCGAGGTAGCTACCCAATAGGGCTTCATAATCATGCCCGACGGCTATGATGCGCGAGCGGAATCCCGCCTTGACGAATCCTCGGTAGAGCTCCTTGACATCCTTCCCCCACAGAGGAAAGTGCGGGGTGATGCCCGCCTTCTCGCACTCGGCAAGAAGCCAGTCGCGGTGCACCTCCAGATAGATATCGCCAAAGATCCCCTGCGTGATGCCGAGCTGCTTCATCTGCGCGAGTGCCTCTTGGAAACGCTGCGCATAGACATCCCCTACCTCGACGGGGAACATACTCAGGGGCAGCCCCATGGCGACCGCCTGATCCTCGATGAGGCGATGGCTGACGCGGTGCGCGCGCGTGTCGCTGCTGCGCGCCATATGCAGCAGGTGATAGTGGGCGTCAGGGTGCTGTTGCTTGAAGAGATAGAGCGCGTAGCAGCAGTCCTTGCCACTGCTCCAAGAGATAAAGTATGTGTCTGTCATGAATCTTGTGGGGGGTATGAAATGAGGGGGCTGCCGCCTTCTGCGATGAGCAGCAGACGCAGCGAAGCGGAGGGGATGAGGGACTGCGCATGAGCGTGGCAGAGAGCCGCAAGCTGGTGGAAAAAGCAGGATTCACTCTCTCCGATGATGCCCCAGAGCTCGCGCGCGCTGTGGATGGTGGCTATACTTGCGATGCTCTCGGGGCTGCATCCGCAGTCGGTGGCGAGCTGCTGGAGGAATGCTCTGTCCATCCTTGATTGCTTATTGTGGGTGTCGAGTGCTCCTTGGGCGAGCTTGACCGCCTTGCCTATCATCACGCCCAGCGTCAGCTCGGCTATCTGTGCTTGGGCGCAGAGGCGCAGGGAGTCACCGATGAGGTTGCCATAGTGAAGAAAGCAGATCGCGGGCAGCTGCGGCAGCTCCGATCGCATCACCTGCTCGCTCTTTGCCCCCGAGCTCAAGGCGATGTGTCGATGATGCAGGGCGCAGATGATATGAACCTGCTTCTCCAATGAGGCGAGGAAGGCCTCTGCGGAGTAGGGCTGCACGATGCCCGAGGTACCGAGGATGGAGAGCCCTCCCTCGATTCCGAGCCTCGCATTGAGGGTGCGCGGGGCAATCTCAGCACCGCGCGGGATGAATATCTCGACCGATACGCCCCCCTCGTATTGATGCTCATCCATCAAGCGCATCATGTTTTTCCTGATCATGGCGCGTGGTACGCTGTTGATAGCGGCCTCACCCACGGCCATATCGAGACCGGGTAAGGTGGCGCGTCCGCCCCCTTCTCCTCCGTCGATGCGCAGCCCCTGCTCGTCGGGGAGCAGGGTGACTCTCGCCCCGATTTCTAGCTCATGCACGACGCTGGGATCATCGCCCGAGTCGTTGATCACGCGTGCTTCTGCACCTCGTGCATGCTGCTGTAGCTGATGAACTGCGAGCGCGATGCTCTCGCCGCGGGGCAATACGATTTCTACCGCTGAGGGCGCGCTCTGCGTGAGCGCGGCAAGGAGGGCGGCGCAGCTCGCAGCGGTCGCGGAGCTGCCCGTGCTCACCCCCGTCTTGAGGGGGAAGTAGTCGGGCATCTGACGCTGGAGCGCGCGCCGCAAACCATGCTCCCCATAGACCGTACAGGAAAAGGCTGGGATAGCCGGTCGCTGGATGATATATAGGCTGATGCCCGCCCGCTGCGCAGCCGCCATCTTGCAGGCTAGTCCGCCGCTCGCGCCGCTCTCCTTGCAGATCATGAGCTCAATGCGGTGCTGCTGGATGAGATCGAGTAGATCCTCCTCGTCTTCGCCCTGAAGAGGGTAGTAGAGGAGCTGCTCACGGGGAAAGCCGCATTGATCAATGAGCTGGTGGGAAGCCTCTCTGTCCATGATGCGCAGCAGGATGTGATGCCGCGCGAGGTAGGGCAAGAGGGTCGAGGCTGATTTCACCCCTGTGAGGGCTAAGATGCGGGTCGTAGCCGAGGCATACTGGAGAGCCTCCTTGAGGGAGGCGACACGCTGAATCTGCCCTCCCTGTTGAGGCAGTGAAGGACGCTCAAGCCGCAGGACGGGCAGATCGAGTGCGCGCGCCGCCTCGCTGATATGCTGATGCAGCAGCGTGGCAAAGGGATGAGCGGCATTGATGATGAGCTTGATGTCATGCCGCTGGCAGAAGTGCATGATGCCCTCCGCCTCCATCGCTCCGTGGAGGAGCTGCGCATGCTTGTGGTCGAGCTGTTGATCTCCATTCTTGGAGGAATAGAAATAGGGCTTGGCGGCAGCCTCGCAGACCTTGACTGCGAGACGTCCCTCCGTCGTTCCTCCAAAGATCAGAATCATGCCTCCGCTTGTGTCATAATCAGGATGGAGAAGTAGGGGAAGCGGCGCGCGAGGATGTTCTCGACATCATGCGAGGCGTACTCCTTGCCCTCAATACCCAGATTTTCTATGTAATGGAGCTGATAACGCCCCTCCATGCAGCGGATGGCTTCTTTGATGACAGCCTCGGATTGCGAGATCTTCATCAGCACGATGTTCTTGCCCTCGCGGAGACTGTCGAGCAGGCGCGCAGGCGTGGCTACATGAGGGATGACCTCCAGTGCCTGCTCGCCGCTGGCGAGGTGGATGCCCATGAGGCGCGCACAGTCGATGAAGGCGGGGACGCCTGACAGACGCTCGGTATCATAGCCCTTCTCTTCAAGGATGTCTTTGATATACTGAGAGGAGGAGTAGAAGCCCGCATCGCCTTCCGCGGTGATGGCGATGCGCCGCCCCTGCGCACGGAGGGCGATGACGCGCTCGGCTACCTCGCGGTAGCTTTGCTGCGCGGCGAGTCTGTCCTTGCTCATGGGCAGCTCGTAGGTGTAGATCTTGGATGGGTCGAGGGGCAGCGCGCGCAGGATGTCGCCCGAGCGTGATTTCCCCCTACTGGTGGGGCAAAAGATGCAGTCGCTCTGCTGTAGGGTCTTCAGTGCCTTGAGCGTGATCAGCTCACTGTCACCGGGTCCCAGAGAAACAAAGGAAATGGAAGGATTCATTAGGTGAAGTATTTGACAATCTGACGTCTCTCAAAGCTGCTCATTTCATTGATCATGCGCACCGCCGAGTCCACAAGAGGATAGGCGCAGAGCGCGCCCGTCCCCTCGCCGAGCCGCAGGCCTAGTTGCAGCAGCGGGGTGGCCTGCAGGTGCTCTAGCGCCGCCCCATGCACATGCTCAGAGCCCAGATGACCAAAAACACAGTAGGGAAGGAAGTGCTCATGCAGCTTGCTCGCCATCATGGCACAGGCCGTCATGATGACCCCATCAACGAGGATGATCATCCCGAGCTCCGCAGCCCTGAGCATCGCACCGACGGTATAGACCATCTCATAGCCGCCAAAGTAATACATCACGTCCTCTGGGCTGCCTTCTCCTGTATAGTGATCCATCGCCTGCTTGAGCACGCGGTACTTGTGCTCAATGATGTCGCCTGTATTGTCACAGCCCGCGCCGACGCAATCGCGCAGATCTTTGTCCATGAGAGAGGAGATCCAAATCGCCGATGAGGAGGTATTGCTAATCCCCATCTCGCCAAAGCTGATGATATTGCAGCCTTGATCGTAGCAAGTCTGGGTACACTGAGCCCCATTCTCCAGGCAGAGTTGCCCCTCGGTCTGCGTCATAGCTGGCTCGTGGAGGTAGTTGCGCGTGCCACGGCGGATTTTCATACTAATGATCCCTTCGCTGTCGGCACCGCTGAGATCGGCATCTATCCCCGCATCGACGAGCACGAGCTTGATGCCATGCTGGCGCGCGAGGAAGTTCACCCCCGCGCCTCCTGCGGCGAAGTTGAGCATCATCATCAGGGTCACCTCCTTGGGCGAGGGACTCACGCCCTCGGCGACGATGCCGTGATCGGCGCCAAACACGATGTGATGCGGATTCTGCAAGCTGGGACTCAGACTGCGCTGTATCATGCCCAGCTGGAGAGCGAGTGATTCCAGCACACCCAGAGAGCCTTTGGGCTTGGTGAGGTTGTCTATTTTTTCTTGGAGTGGCGCTCGCAGGGATTCGTCTAGCGGCGTGATGTGAAATGTCTTCATGGTCGGAAAAGATGCTTGAATTGGGAATCATACAGGCGTGACAAGCCCTCCCTGTTGTCAATGGCCTCACCTACCACGATCATGGTGGTGAGCGTGAGTTCGTTGTCCTTGACAAGGCTGACGAGATCTTGCAGGCAGCCTCGGAAGATGCGCTCGTCCTTCCACGTGAGCTTGTAGCAGACCGCAACAGGAGTCGTGGCAGGATAATGCTCGAGCAGCTCACGCTGCACCTGCTCGACGATGCTGGCACTGAGGAAGATGCACATGGTGCTCTGAGAGCGCGCGAGGAGGCTGAGCTTCTCTTTATCAGGCATAGGGGTGCGCCCCTCGCCGCGCGTGAGAATGATGCTCTGCACGCGCTCGGGTATGGTGAACTGCGAGCGCAGCGCCGCCGCCGCCGCGAGGAAGGAGGAGATGCCCGGCGT
>CAYJOV010000023.1:0-23884 GCA_964371905.1 uncultured Akkermansia sp.
CCTCGGCAAGGCGCTCCCCTTCTGCCAGTGCATCCCCATCAACCAGACGCGCCCTGATGCCGCCGCCATCATCAAGGTCATCCGCACCGTGCGTGAAGGCGGACGCATCATCATCTTCCCCGAGGGCTCGCGCTGCGAGGATGGCAAGATCCAAGCCGCCATGCCAGGGATTGGGCTCATCCTCAGCAAGCTCGCGGGCGTACCCATCCAACCCATCCGCATCGAGGGAGCTTATGACTGCCTACCCATCCACAGCAAGAAGCTTCGCTTTCGCCCCATCACCCTCTCCATAGGAGACCCCTACTACCTGAGCGAGCAAGACCTCAAGGCACGCAGCCGCGAAGAGCAACGCGCGCTCGGTGAAAAGATCATGGACTCCATCAAGGCACTTCCCACCCAGTTCTAAGCCGCTTCACCGCATCGTGCCCGCCCCAGCCATCCATGCTCCACTCCCTGCGCCTCCAGCACTTTCGCTGCTATGAGACCCTCAGCTGGTCACTCCCCGCGCAAGGAGCCATCCTCTGTGGCGACAACGCGCAGGGCAAGACCAGCATCCTCGAGGCCATCTGCTTTGCGCTGAGCCTGCACTCCCCGCGCAGCACGCGCCTCGACAGGCTCGCCCAGCATGGGCAGGGGCGCTTTGGCATCTCGCTAACCACGAGTGAACACACGCGGCGCGTTCTCTGGAAGCCCCGCCAGCTTGAGCTCCAAGTCGACCGAGAGCCGCGCCGCGACTACGGCGACTACCTGCGAGACGCGCCGCCCCTCAGCTGGTTGGGTAATCGCGACATCACGCTCGTCCAAGGCAGTGCCGAGGATAGGAGACGCTACCTCGACTTCCTCGGCACGCAGTGGCACCCGAGCTACCGACTCGCCCTGCTGCGCTACAAAAAAGCCCTCAAGTCACGCAACGCCCTGCTAAAAAACCCACGCTCGAGCGCGGCCTCGTTGCAAAGCTTCACCCAAGTCCTCGCCGAGCAGGGCGAGCACATCCATAGCCTACGCGAGCTACTCATCGCACGTCTCTCCCCCTACGTCCGCCAGCTCCATCGCTCCATCAGCCACTCGGAAGAGGAGACACAGCTCACCCTCGCCGCCAGTGCGACACGCGGCAACCTCGCTGCGCGACTCCACGACAGTCTCGCCGATGACAGACGACACGGCTTCACCCACGTGGGACCGCACCGCGACGACATCGCCATTGAGCTCGATGGCAACAGTGCGCAAAACTACGCCTCCGAAGGACAGCAGCGCACGCTCGCCTGCGCCCTCCAGCTCGCCCAAGCCCACCTCCTGAGCCACGAGACAGGCAAAGCTCCCCTCCTCCTCATCGACGACATCTTTGGCGAGCTCGATGTGATACGGCGACGCGCCTTGCTCGCCGCCATGCCCGAGCAGTCACAAGTCATCATCACCACGACACAGCTTCACTGGATGGACGAGGAATCCACCGCCTACCCTATCTTTCATGTCGTACAAGGACAGATTTCTGAAAACACATAAAACATTTTAAATAAATACATTTCAAAAAAACAAACAAGCGAGGCTCAGATGAAATTCCTTGACATGAGCGCCCTTCCATGATAGATGATAGAGGTCACACATCATCTGATCCATATGAATTTGTTTACACTCTGCACGACGCTCCTAGCGCCTCCCTTGCTTGCCCTTTCGGCACATGCAGCCCCCCAATTGACCGCTGCCACTGTCACTGACTATGATGCAGCTGCGGTCAAAAAATACGTCCGCAATGACCTTGCACCCAAAGCATGGGGACCCACCCCCACCACCCAACAGGTAGCTTGGCAACGTCTTGAGTACTACGCCTTCATTCATTTTGGTCTCAATACCTTCACTGGTCGCGAATGGGGCTATGGTGATGAAAAGCCCGGCATCTTCAACCCCACCGAGTTCGACGCGCACAAGGCACTCGCAACACTCAAGCAAGGCGGCATGAAAGGCATGATCTACACCGCCAAGCATCACGATGGCTGGTGCGCCTGGCCCACCAAGACCACCAAGCACAACATCACCGCCTCCCCCTACAAAAAGGGCAAGGGCGACATCGTCAAGGAATTCGCCCAAGCGGCCGCCAAGACAGGCATGCTCTTTGGTACTTATCTCTCCCCATGGGATCGCAACCACGAGGAATACGGCAAAAAAGGCTATCTGCGAGACTATTACAAGCAGATCACCGAGCTCTTGACGAATTACGGTCCCGTCTTTGAAATCTGGTTTGACGGTGCTAACGGCGGCGATGGCTTCTACGGTGGCGCGCGCGAACGCCGCAGCATTGGCGACGCTGAGACCTACTACAACTTCACCCACATCGTCAAATTAATCCGCAAACTGCAGCCCAACTGCATTATCTGGGGCGCAGGCTCTCACGGTGACGCCCGCTGGGGCGGCAGTGAAAAAGGTCACGTCAGCTATCCCCACTGGCACACCGTCAAGAGCAGAGAAAAGAGAGAATCCACCTACGGCACAGGCTCGGACAAGGGCGATCGCTGGGTACCCGCCGAGGGTGATACCCCCATCAACCATGCGGGCTGGTTCTGGCACAAGGGACAGGGCAATCGCGTCAAATCCCCCGAGCATCTGATGCAGGTATGGTTTGACAGCGTCGGACGCGGTGCGAATCTCCTCGTCAACGTCGCCTTGGACAATCGCGGACAGTTCGAGCCTAGCGATGTCAAATCCCTCCTCGAATTCAAAAAACTCCGCGACCAGCTCTACTCCAAGGACTACGCCCTCAAGGCAACAGTATCATCTGAGAGCCAAGTACGCCACGACAACAAGGAGCTCTTCGGCGGCAATCTCCTCTTTGACGACGAGATCGAGTCCTTCTGGAGCACCAATGATGGCACGACCACAGGCAGCATCGAGGCGAAGCTCGCCGAGCCCGCCGTGATCGACGTCGTCCGCATCCGCGAGCAGATACGCCTCGGCCAGCGCGTACGCGGCTGGGCATTTGACATCAAGGTCAATGGCGAATGGCGCGAGGCCACCAAGGGTCAGAGCATCGGCAATCAAATCCTCTTCAAGTTCGACAACGACGAGCCTGTCACCGACATACGCCTGCGCATCACCTCAGCACAGGCCAGCCCCACCATTAGCGAAATCTCGCTCTTCAAGATGCCCGAAATGGCAGAAACGAGTCATGGTGGCTACAAGAACGTCGGCATCAACAAATCGAAGTGGAAAGTCATCGCCGAGCCTGCGAACAAGAACGCCAAGGCAGCCCTCGACAACAACCCCTCCACCTTCTGGCACACCCACGCTGGCTCAGGCGAGCTCAATCCCCCTCAAGGCTTCACCGTCGATATGGGCAAGGAATACACAGTTGAAGGCTTCACCTACCTGCCTCGTCAGGATGGGACATTCCACGGCATGACCTCTCGCTACATCTTTGAGGTCAGCACCGATGGCAAGACCTTCAAGAAGGTATCCGAGGGCGAATTTGGCAACCTGCGCGCCAACCCCATCGAGCAGAGCATCCAGTTCGCGCCCACCAAGGCACGCTACTTCCGCTTCACAGGCACGGCCGCGATCGAGAAGAATCATGTCTCGGTCGCCGAGATTTCCGTCTTAGGTAAATAACCCCTACGCGCTACGCTCGCATGAATCGCCCGACTTTCTCCCTCGCCTGTGACTTCGGCTCATCAGGTGGCAAGATCTACCTCGGTACCCTGCTCGATGGCCACATGGAGATGGAGGAGGTCCACCGCTTCCCCTGCGAGCCCCTGCGCCTAGGTGAGCTCTACTATACAGACGCGCTCTACCTCTATCGCGAGCTCCTACGCGGGATCAAATCCGTGCTCGCGAGGGGGATAGAGCCCGACTCGCTCGCCATCAATACATGGGGAGTCGATGTCGCCTACATCACAGCCTCCGGCGAGCTCCTCGCCAATCCTGTCAACTACCGCAGCGAGCGCACAGCGCACACGGCGGACAAGCTGGCAGCACGAGGGCTCGACTCGGCAAGCCTGTTTGCAAAGACAGGCATTGCCCCCATGCCCTACAACAGCCTCTACCAGATCTATGAAGACTGGGAGGGGCGCGGCGAGCTCCTCGCCGCCGCACGCCACATCCTCTGGCTGCCCGACCTCTTTGCCTACTGGCTCACGGGCAGCATCAGCACCGAGCCCTGCATCGCCTCCACCAGCCAGATGCTCGATGCGCAGAGCCAGACGTGGAATAGCGAGATCATCAGCACCCTCGGCATGGACGCCGCACTCTTACCCGAGATCAAGCCCACAGGCAGCCTCAAGGGCATGCTCAAGCCAGACCTCGCCGAGCAGCTCGGCTGCAAGCCCTTTGCCGTGCTGGCAGCCACCTCACATGACACCGCCAGCGCCGTGCTCGCCGCCCCGCTCCAAGACGTGGACTCACTCTATATCTCCAGCGGCTCTTGGTCGCTGATTGGGCAGGAGAGACGCGACGCGATCACCTCCCCACAGGCCATGGAGGCGGGCTTTAGCAATGAGCTAGGCTACGGAGGTACAGTACGCTTCCTGCGCTCCATCAATGGTCTCTGGACCTTGCAGCAGCTCCAGCGTCAGTGGGGCATCTCCTTTAATGACATTGAGGAGGCAGCACGCGCAGCTATGGGACGCGGCTTTGTCGTCGATGTAGACGATGCCGCCTTCTACTCCTCCTCCGACATGGAGGCAAGTATCATCGCACACTGCACCCAGCACGATCTCCCCATCCCGCAAACACGCGGTGAGATCGCCGCAGCGGTCTACGAAGGACTCGGACGCGCCCATGCCCAAGCCGTCACGCAGATGGCTGCCGTGACTGGACGCACACCCTCAAGCCTGCATTTGCTCGGTGGTGGCTGCCGCGACAGTCTCTTCTGCGAGACTATCCACCAGCATGTCAAGCTCCCCATGACACTAGGCCCTATTGATGCCACCGCCGTGGGCAACCTGCTCTCCCAGTGGCTGGGTCTCGGACTCTTCACCCATCCCCAACAGGCGCGCCAATGCGTGCAACAAAGCTTTTCTATCAAACAACTCGTCTAAGAACAATTATGGACAACACACTCGCTATTCGCCAAGACATCATCGCCTACTGCCTCAAAATGAAAGAGGCAGGCCTCAACCACGGTACAGCTGGTAATATCAGCCACCGTGTCGAAGGCGGTCTCCTCGTCACGCCCTCCGGCATGCCCTACGACATCATGCAGCCCGAAGACCTCGTCTTTATCAGCAATGAGGGCGGCATTGAAGAAGGCAAAATCCCCTCCAGTGAATGGCGCTTCCACCACTCCATTCTCATGGCGCGCCCCGACTGCAACGCCGTCATGCACTCGCACGCCCTCTACGCGACGATGGTCTCCATCCTCGGCATTGACGAGGTGCCCGCCATCCACTACATGATCGCGCTGAGCGGCAGCAACAAGATCCCCTGCGCCGAATACGCGACCTACGGCTCTGAAGAGCTCAATGAGAACATCCAACGCGCCATGGGAGTGAGCAAGGCCTGCATTCTCAAAAACCACGGTCTCGTCGCCACCGAAGCCAGCCTCGAAAAGACCTTCGTGCTGCTCTCCGAGGTCGAGTACCTCTGCCAACTCTACATGGGTGTACGCGCGGCAGGTCAGTTCACCACCCTCCCCGATGAGGAGATCACCCACGTACTCGAAAAAGTCAAGAGCTACGGTCTCAACGTCGTCCACGCCAAGAAAGGCAAATAAACACCCCCTACCCCCTCTCTCTCCTCATGGAAACGAACTCCTGTGAAAAGCCCCCCTTGCTGGGCAAAGGCCTGCTGGTGAGCTTCATCATGCTCACCACCTGCTTTGCCCTCTGGGGACTGCTCAACAACATGACCGACACGCTGGTGCCAGCATTCGCCAAGATCTTCATGATCAAGGCCGTGGACTCCTCCTACGTGCAAGTAGCCTTCTACGGTGCCTACGCCGTGCTAGCCATCCCCGCCGCCATCCTCATCAAGAAGTGGTCCTTCCGCAGCGGCATCCTCGTAGGCCTTGGCTTTTATATGATAGGAGCGATGGGCTACATCCCCGCCGCCGCCCTGCAAAGCTACCAGCTCTTTCTCGCCTCCATCTTCATCTTAGCGGGTGGACTCTCGGTGCTGGAAACAACCTGCAATCCCTTCGTCCTCGCGCTAGGCCCCAAGGAGACAGCCATTCAGCGTCTGAACTTTGCCCAAGCCTTCAACCCCCTCGGCTCGATCGCAGGTCTCTTCCTCGCAAAGTGGGTCATCCTCTCCAATCTGAACTCCAGCAGCGTCGAGGAGCGTCAGCTCATGGATGCCGCGCAGCTTGAGGGCATACGCGACACCGAGCTCTTCTGGCTGAGCGTCCCCTATGTCGGTCTCATCCTCATCGCCTTGGTGATCTGGCTCTACTTCCTCAAGTACCGCTCGACAACCAAGGATGATAGCGGTGAGCTCAACTTGAAGAAGAACTTCAAGACCCTCCTGAGCAACAAACCCTACAGCCTCGGCGTGCTGACTCAGTTCTTCTACGTCGGTCTGCAAATCGCCGTCTGGACCTGGGCGGTGCTCTACGCGAGCACCCTCTGGCAGGTGAATGAGGCGCAGGCGGTGCAAGTAAGCATCTGGGGTATCTTTAGCTTCATCGTCATGCGCTGGGTATGCACGGGTCTGATGCGCGTGATACGCCCCTCGCTGCTCATGGCCGTCTTTGCCCTGCTCGGCATCCTCTTCTCCCTAGGCACGGTCTACCTGCCCGCGACACTGGGCATCCCCTGCCTCATCGCGCTCTCGGGCTGCATGTCGCTGATGTTCCCCACCATTTATGGCCTCGCCCTCAATGAGCTTGAGAGTGAAGAAACGAAGCTCGGGGCAGCCGGCCTCATCATGGCCATCGTCGGGGGCGCTACCATCCCCACCCTCATGGGCAAGATCATCGATCAGTCCCTCCTTGCCGATCTCGTCCCCATGTACCAAGGCGCTGAAGCCGCCATACGCAGCAGCTACTTTGTCGCCACCGTCTGCTTTGCCTGCGTCATGGCCTACGCCCTGTACATGATACGCTACGAAGGTAAGAAATAACTCACCCACACAATCAACACATGAGCACATACCGACAAGAATCTCACCTGCCCACCATAGGCATTCGTCCCACGATTGACGGCCGTCGCCTCGGCGTTCGCGAATCACTGGAAGAGGTCACCATGCAGATGGCACAAGCCGCTGCCGCCCTGATCGAGTCCCATCTGCGCCACGCCTGCGGCGAGCCCGTACGCTGCGTCATCGCCGACACGACCATTGGCTGCTTCAAAGAAGCCGCTGCCGCGCAACGCAAGTTCCAAGAGAACAACGTGGGGCTCACCCTCACCGTGACCCCCTGCTGGTGCTATGGCACAGAGACCATCGACATGACCCCCAGCATCCCCAAGGCCATCTGGGGCTTTAATGGTACGGATCGCCCCGGAGCGGTCTACCTCGCCGCCGCCGCCGCCGCGCATGATCAGATGGGCTTCCCCGTCTTCACCATCTACGGCAAGGACGTGCAGGACCTCGGCGATCAGACCATCCCCGCCGATGTCGCTGAGAAGCTCCTCAGCTTTGCCCGCTGCGGTCTCGCCGTCGCGACCATGAAGGATCAGGCCTACCTCAGCCTTGGCTATGTCTCCATGGGCATCGCCGGCTCCATGGTCGATGCTCACTTCATCAGCGACTACCTGGGCATGCGCACCGAGTTCGTCGACATGAGCGAGATCAAGCGCCGCATCGAGCTCAACATCTTCGACCCTGTCGAGTATGAAAAGGCTCTCGCGTGGACCAAGGAGAACTGCCTCGAAGGCAAGGACTGGAATGAGACCCCCACAAGCGAAGAAAGCAAGCAGCTCTCCTGGGAAACAGTCGTCAAGATGACCCTCATCATGCGCGACCTCATGAATGGCAACCCCCGTCTCGTCGAGCTGGGCTATGCCGAAGAAGCCCAAGGGCACAATGCGATTGCGGCGGGCTTCCAAGGCCAGCGTGCGTGGACAGACTTCATGGCGAATGGCGACTTCAGCGAAGCCATCCTCTGCTCATCTTTCGACTGGAATGGCATACGCCAAGCCTACACCCTCGCGACAGAGAACGACGCGCTCAACGGCGTCACCATGCTCTTTGGTCAGCTGCTCACCAACACAGCCCAGCTCTTTGCCGACGTACGCACCTACTGGAGCCCCGAGTCCGTCAAGCGCGTGACTGGTAAGGAACTCACAGGTCGCGCAACAGAAGGCATCATCCACCTGATCAACTCGGGCTCAGCCTCACTGGACTGGACAGGACAGCAAAAGGACGCCGACGGTCAAGCCACCGTCAAGCCCTTCTGGGAAATCAGCGAAGAAGAAGCTGCAGCCTGCCTTGAGGCGACGAAGTGGGCACCCGCCATCGAAGAATACTTCCGCGGAGGCGGCTTCTCGTCCAACTTCCTGACCAAGGGCGAGATGCCCATGACCATGGCACGCATCAACCTCGTGAAGGGGCTGGGACCTGTCTTGCAGATTGCAGAAGGTTGGGCGATCGACATCGACCCCGAGATTCATGAGAAGCTCAACGAGCGCACGAACCCCTCCTGGCCCACCACGTGGTTTGTGCCTAGGTTGACAGGTGAAGGCAGCTTCAAGGATGTCTACTCGGTCATGAACAACTGGGGCGCGAATCACTCCGCATCCAGCTACGGTCATGTGGGAGCCGAGCTCATCACCTTGGCCGCCATGCTGCGCATCCCTGTAGCGATGCACAATGTGAGCCAAGAGAAGATCTTCCGTCCCAAGACCTGGTCGGCCTTTGGCACCCAGTGCCCCGAGTCCGCAGACTTCCGCGCCTGTGAGAACTTCGGCCCGCTTTATGCAAAATGCAGCAAGTGATCCTTCTCTTGCGTAGCCATCGTGTGATACGACGATAAGCTCAACAACAAAAAGACTGCTCAGTGAATACGCTGAGCAGTCTCTTTTCATTCGGGATAATGATCTCAAGAATATTTTGAAATTTCAAAGCTTTCTTTTATTGGGTGAAAATCTTATTTTTCATTCAACAAAAGGAAGTATATGCCCTTAGCTTGATTAGATAGAGTCTGTCAAGGAGCAGTTTGTATAAGTACCCGAAGGGGCAGTCGCACAGCGACTGTCCTTCGTCTCAAATTGGCATGCAATCTGTGCAAATTGCGACTTGATGGACTCTAGCTAATCAAGTACGCAGAGCGTTATTTTCCCCATTAACCCCTGCCAAAGTAATAATCAGAAAGACTGCCCAGCTAACAAGCTGAGCAGTCTTTATTTATCCTAAATAAAAGATCTATCAGATCAATCTTCAAAGATAGTCACATCGACAGTGGGCTTAGGCAGCTTCATCGCTGCAATGGCAGCCTTGCAGTCGTCGACCATTTTCTGGGTCATCTTGTAGTGATACTTACCATAATCACCGATTTCGAATTCGCCTACATAGAAGTAGCCCCACTTGTCAAAGAAGTCCGTGAGATCAGTCTTGCCAATCTCACAGGCTAGCTTCACAAAATTCAGCTGATGCTCCGCAGGATTCTTCCCGCGATCTCCCCAGCCCCCACCCAGACACGCCGTGCGCCGCGTGCGCATAGCCTCAAAGAGATCGGGGTAGAAATCTGCGTGACCATTACGGGTGAAGTAGAGCTGGAGCTGCCAGAAGGGAACGAGGCGACTAAAGACATCGGGGCATTGCAGGTAGCTGATCTTCTTGTCGATAATTTCCTTCTTAGCGCGTGCGTACTGCTTCTTCTCCTTGAGCAGACTGGGGTTCCCCATCGCCATCGTGCCGTAGAGAGAGAAGACATTGTTACTCACCTCGCCGAGGCCACCCCAGTTGAACTCGGGGCGCAGCTGATGCACATGCCCGACCTCATGGTTGAAGCCCCAGCAAGGATCGCCCTTCGTCACGCGATCAGGATTGGTGACCATGCCCATGGCGTAGGCTGTAGGTCCGCCCATATAGGCGACACCGTCCCCATCGCGGAACATGTAATAGTTGTAATTCACACGTGCAAAAATCTTGTTCTTGGGCACGCGCTTGTACTTGGTGAGCCCCATGATGTCATGCTGAGCCTTCACCATCTGGTCATAGACGGCCATGAGCTCCACACCGCGACCCGCAGCATATTTTTGGAAGGCGGCGACGGGGTAGCCGACTTGGATGCGCTCACCGATGGCGTCCATGATGGGGTACTTGGCATTGGCAAGAAGGCGATCCCAGTCCTTGTTATCGTGCTTGCTCGCGTCAAAGTAGCCGTTCTCCGTGCCATTGACGAAGTGGATCTTGACGGGTTTTTCCTTCTCTGGCTGATCAGAGAAATAGTCGACATAGACGAGCCCTTCCTGCTCAATGTTGATCTTGTTGATACCATTTTTGAGCGTGTAGGTCTTTTTGTGCAGTCCCCAGCCCTTGGGGTCCTTGGTGGGCTCTTTGGCATTGGGTGGCTGGCGCATCCAGTCGGGGATGCGGATGACGATTTTTTGGTCAGGCTTGGCCGCCTCGACGATGATGGTGGCCTCCCCCTTGGGTAGCACGATACCAGTAACGCCTTGGTAGAGGCTATAGCCATTGCCAATACCGAGCTTCTTGCCGAGGGCATTGGGACTGAGGAGGGGGTTATAGGAAGCGACGCGGTATTGCGTCGAGTACTTGCCCGCGAGCATCTGCTCGGCGGCTTGGCGCAGCGCGGGATCTTTAATCGCCTTGATCTGCTCGGCTGTCGTGCTAGGCTTTAAGGTGCTGGCGAGTGGTGTCGTAAATGATTCAAGATCGCCTCCATGGCACACAGCGGCACCGACGAGAACGACCATCGTCTGGAATAAATGATGATAAGTCATGATAGATAATAATTACAGATAGCCGACACTAACAATAAACGCCAGCCGTCTATTAGGAACATTTTACTGCGCTTGTTATGTGCAGAAAAAAACGCTCACAGCCAGCAATTATACACATTTCATATCATAAGGCAATCTTCAATTTCACAATCGCTGTGTCCTGACTGCTTCAGAGAGGGATTAGAATCACTCCATTATCTCTAGACTGTAAATAGAGGACTAGAAAACATGCATCATGCAAAAAAATTAGATTTCGCCACCTAACAAGATAGAAATTGCTGGGCCGCACAAATCAGAGGCCTGACTCAAATACAGAGTCAGGCCTCAGGATAAACGTATGCAATCAGTTAAGAACTTGATTAGAACTCACAACCCATACCAAGACGAATGGTATGATAGGTCTGAGCGCGTGTTTTAACATCGTAGTCGGAGAAGGTGGGCTCAGAGGTGCTACCGCGGAATTCATAAGCGAGGAAGCTATAGAGACCTTCTGTAATATTGTAGCGAACACCTACTTCTGCGCTGTAGGCAAAGCCATAATCGGAATCATGGACATTCGTCTCATCGGTTACTGCATTGGCACCCGAGCCAGAAAAATTCACAAGAGAAGCCTTCAAGCTCTGATTGGAAACACCTGCGTGGACGGCACCATACAAGGCCCAAGAGTCATCCAGATCGCAGGTAAATCGATAACCTGGCATCAGTGTAAAGGTATGCGCACGGATTTTAGACTTTTGAGTGAAGCCTTGCATATCAGTAGACACTGTATCTACACCATAGCCATAGCCCACGCGCAGTTGCAGCGCATTGCTGGCATCGAGCTTGTAGCCGATAGTGAGATCGCCACCGATAATATCGACGCGTCTAGCGAGGTTGGGCAGGAGCTGATCTGTTCCTCTTAGAATATTCTGATTGGAGCGACCCACAAAGCCTGCGGCTTCCGCGTACCAGCCCTGCTCACTGAGTGTGGGAGGGGGTGCAATCATAGGGGCTGCAGGAGGAGGTGTAATAACAGTGACCTTGGCACTTTCGCCAGCGAAAGTTGTTGCCGCTGCGGCGAGACTTAACATTGTAACTTGTAATATCTTCATATGGTATTATGCTTAGTTGTTTCTTAAGCTTTCAGTATATTAGCATAGTCTCTAATCCATAGCAAGCGAGTTTTTCAATTATTTACTCCCATCCTATTACTAATAGTTTATATTTGAGAATATATAACACTCAAAATCTATCCTGAGCTCAAATACTACACTCCTCCTTGAAGCACTAGGAGACTAACTGCCGCTTAAACTCCTCTGGCAGCAGAGGCATCGCCCCATGCTCAGAGCAGACAAAAGTAGCCACATCAGTCGCAAACTGGTGAGCCTCCATCACAGACATGCGTCCCGAAAGAAGTGCCGAAGCCAGTGATGCCGTAAAGGAGTCCCCCGCGCCCACCGTGTCCGCTACGGGAGAATCAGGTGTCGGCACAAAGCTAGGCTCATCGGCAGCACCCTTGCTGATGATGTAGCTGCCCCTCTTGCCACAGGTGAGAATGAGGTAGCTCAAGTCATAGGCTTGCAGGTAGTGATGGCAGCTCTCCAGCATGCTCTGCCCCTGTAGGCTATGCATTTCTTGGAGGACAAGAATCTCGTCGTCATTAATTTTGAGAACATTGCAGAGCTTTAGAGACTCTTCAATAATGTCCTGACTATAATAATTCTGACGGAGATTGATGTCAAATATCTTCAGACTGCCTTCTGAGGGCATGAGTGATAAGTACTGGCGAATAGTCGCACGCGAGCAGGCGCCACGCTGGGCGAGCGAGCCAAAGACTGCGCAGCGTGTACGCGGTGCCATCTCCGCCAGCTGTGCATCCCATGCGATGTAGTCCCAAGCGACATCTTCGCAGATTTCATAACGGGGTATGCCATTGTCCAGCTCCACCTGCACAGTCCCCGTGGGATGTGCTAGACGTGGGATGTGGTGATTGAGCCCGACATCATCGAGGCGAGCGAGCAGTTCATCACCTAGAGCGTCAGCGCCTACAGCACTGATGGCCCATGCTTCATAGCCGAGTTGAGACGCGTGGTAGGCAAAATTCGCGGGGGCACCGCCCATTTTTTTCCCATCAGGGAGGAGATCCCAGAGGAGCTCACCGAGACCGACAATAAGAGTGGGTTGGAGATTCATATAATTTTAAGTTGTTTGAATAGTTTCACGATTGCGTGAGCCCCAGAGAGCGTAGTAGAGCAGCACGGCCTCACAGATGATGACCAAGCCCCAGCTCCACTGCCAGTTGCCCAAATTATCAGCAATGAAGGCTTGCAGCACGGGGAAGATGGCTCCGCCAAAGACACCCATCATGAAGACACCAGAGGCCTTGGAAGTATACTGCTTGAGCCCATCGATAGCAAGCGTAAAGGTCGCCCCCCACATAACTGAGTGGCAGAGACCCACAGAGATCAGCACCCAGAGATTATTGCACGCAATGGCTATGGTCGTCAGGACGATGGCTGAAATCGAGGTGGTGACCAAGATCGCACGAGGGGACACGTGCGGGAACATGCTCATCACGATACGACCCACCATCAGACCTCCCCAGTAGAGGGTAGCGAGGAGGGCTGGGATGCCCAGCGACATACCCGCGATGACAATCTTGCTGTCTCCGTAGAGCTCAATAGCATGCAGATTGACATTGCTACCAATAGCGACCTCGGCGCCTACATAGAAGAAAATCGCCACGACACCCAGCTTGAGATGGCGGAAGCTCCATATACTGCGCGTGAGCTGGCTGGCATCCTCGCTACGCGTCCCCTCGATGTCGGGTAGATGGAGACGCGAGGTAACGGCAGTGATAGCGGTGACAACAGCCGCTAAAATGAGAAGAGGGAGCAGCAGCTGATGAGCCTGCACGTCATTCATCGCCATGCCTGCAAAGATGATGCCTGTCACAAAGAAGGGGGCAACGGTCGTACCGAGTGAGTTGATCGCGCAGGTGATATTGATGCGCTGCACGGGCTGCGTGCCCGGTAAGTCGTAGGAGGCGATGTAGGGATTGATGACAACCTGCCCAATCGCTGCCGAGGTGCCCATGAGGTAGGAGCCTAGCAAGAAGACGAGAAAGCCCAGTGGCAGCTTGTCCGATCCGAGCATGATGAAGAGATCGGGCAAGTAGTCGACGAAGGTCGAGGAGAGCGCGTAGCACAGCAGACCTGTCACCATGAAGAGAAGGGATCGGAGCAGGGTCTTTTTGTAGCCATAGGCATTCACCCATTTGCCGCCACGCGTGCTGTTGAGCAAATAGCCGAGAAAGAAGAAGAAGGAGATGAGGGTGGTGAGGGTGTTTTGGAGAGTGCTCGTCTCTGCCAAAAAGGCCTTTTGGATAGGGGCTTGGAATTGGTTGTTCACCGTGGTGAGGAAGCCCACCAAGAAGTAAATAAAGGTGAGAATGGCAAAGGGGCCAATCGTGCGCGGGGTGCTGCTCATGATAGGGAGTGAAAAGGATGAGGAGCTCCTAATCAAGCCCCTCATCCTTTGGTTAAATACCTTAAATAATGTTTTCTACGAGTGTGGTCATCGCTCCCTTTTGGGAGATGGAGTCAATCATCTGCTCATAGAGCGAGACAAAGGCTGCGGAGCCCTTCAGGTCGACGCCTTGGAAGGCGGAGAGCGCGAGGAAATCAAGGGGGCAGTCACTCTCGATGAGTGCTGCGTCGGCGGGATTCATCCAAGGCTCGGCCACCTCAAAGGATTGACCCTGATCATCCACCTTCACCTTGAGATACTGACGGTAGCTGGCGATGAGGTAGGCGACGCGCTTGAGATCACCCCCTTTCTCCAGCATCGTGGCGAGATTGGGCACGACATAGACGGGGAACTTGGAGAGCCCATCGTAGCAGAGACGCGCGATCTGGTCACTGACACTTTGGTTGGCAAAGCGCTCGATGAGCGTTTGCTTGTAAAGCTCAAGATCAGTATTGGGTGGCGCGATGAGTAGAGGGGTGATGTCCTCATCCATGAAGGCGCGTACAAATCGTACGATGCGCTCATCGCCCATAGCATCATCCACCTTGCGGTAGCCGCTCAGGAAGGAAGGGTAGCTCAGCAGCGTATGAGAGGCGTTGAGAAGGCTAAGCTTCATATTCTCATAGTCGGTGACATCCGTGGTCATCTCGGCACCGACCTGTTCCCATGCGGGACGTCCCGCGATGAAATTGTCCTCGATGACCCATTGGATAAAGTCTTCGCAGTAGACGCAGGCTGCATCATTCGTGCCATTCTGAGCATTGAGTCGCTCGACGTCGCTGGGGGTCGTGGCGGGGGTGATGCGGTCGACCATGCTGTTGGGGTAGCTGATGTTTTCCTCCGCCCATGCGGCGAGCTCTGGATCTTGAGCCGCAAAGAAGCTACCGAAGGCGAGTTTTGCCGTATTGCCATTGTGCTGCAAGTTGTCACAGGTCTGGATCGTGATAGGTCCTGCCCCTGCGGCGCGGCGGCGGCGCAGGCCCTCGGCGATGTAGCCAAAGGCGGTTTTGGGTGACTGTGGGGAGCTGATGTCCTGCGCGATATCGGCATTGTCGAGCATGAAGCTACCGCTTGCCTTGTCGATGTGATAACCGCCCTCTGTAATCGTCAGCGAGATAATGCGAATGGAGGGGTCAGCGATCTTATTCAGAATAGCCTCTGCCTCTTCCCCTGCCCAAAGAAGCTCGACGAGAGAGCCGATTCGATGACATTCTGTGCCGCCTTTGCGCCCGCAGACGGTGACCGTGTAGCTGAGCCCCTGCTCTTTGAGCTTGCGGTAGAGTGTCTCATCTGAGGGGAGGAGCATCGCGCCGCAGATAGCCCAGATCTTCTGCGTGGCATCTTCTAATAATTTATTGGTATAAAAGGCTTGGTGAGCACGGTGAAAGTTTCCCACACCAATGTGGAGGATGCCAGCACTTGTTGCTTCTTTGTCAAAAAGGGGCTCTATGATCATAACTAGTCGAGTTTGAGATTGGTACACGAGGAGTAAAGCATTATACACTCATGCTGTTTTCCAGACTATCACGCCACATTCTAAAGTCAATCATTCATTTCAGGCAAACGCATTTTTTCATCTCAAGGACGCAAGAGAGAGCTGGTATCATCTCCGTCATCACCTATGCTCTGCACGGGACAGGAGTCCACGATCTCCTCGCAGAAGGCGATGTCATCGGGCTCTGTGGGCTGGCGGTAGACGTAGGAGAGAGCCGCATCATCATCACGGGCAAAGAATTGCGGAGCACTCTCGCGGCAGAGGTCGCAGTCGATACAGCTGCTATCGACGTAGAAGCGACCTCGAGCATTGCTTTCTAGCTTATTATTATGATCGGCGGACATGTGATGGGTGAGCTGAAAGGACTCGGATCTTCACACGCATTTTTACATGTTGAGCTTATAATGCAATCTTTTTTTGTTGCAAGCGGCATTTTTTCAGTCCAAAATAGCCACATGCAAGACCCACTCCGCGATGAGCAACATCTGCCTGAATCTCCAGCTAGCAGCTCGACTCCCTCTGATACTCCCGCCGTGAGCAAGAGGAAGATCCCCCTCTACAGCATCATGGCCATCGGCACGACACTCGCCCTCATCCTAGGAGGTATCGTCCTGCTCGTCCTCCATGTCCAGAGCAAGATCCCCACCTCATCGTGGCGAGAGCGCGATACCGCGGCCTCGTGGGAGAGTGAGGCCTTTGATGTGACGCAGGCAAAGACTCAGTGGTGCGACTCAAAGACCAATGAGCGCATGGCGCTACGCGTAGCCTGCTACCCCGAGATAAGCCTTGAACTGAGCGAGATAACAAAGAGCGGCGTACTCATGATCAGCTTTTTAGACGTGAATAAGCAGCGCGTCGGCGACATCATCTCTCTCCCCTTCACGACTGCGGGATTCCGCCCCACGAGCGATTTCAACATCAAGATCGAGGGCAACAAGGTCACCTGCTATCCCCTAGGAGGCATGAAGACAATAGAGGACTACCTCACCCATCAAATCGCGCATCATGCCCCACTCTGGCAAGCCCAGCTCCAATATAGACTGGACGGCGATGCGCGCATCCATGAGCTGAATTCTTTTAGTATTAAACCTAATAATCTCCATGACAAAGAATGAGTCAGCACCCTGCGCGCCCGCATCCACGTCTCAACCCAAGCCTCCCCTCTGGCAGAGACGCTGGGTGCGTATGCTCATCTGCCTGCTCGGCGGGATGCTCATGGCGCTCGCCTTTATCCCCTACGACTACTCCATCCTTGTCTGGATAGGGCTCTTGCCCCTTCTCTGGGTGCTGTGGTCGCGTGAACTCGGTTTTTGGGCGGCTTTTGGCTATGGTTGGCTGTATGGGATGGGGTGGTATTGCCTGAGCTTTTGGTGGATTCATGAGGTGGGCGCTGTCTTTGGGATCAATGAGTATCTCTTTCTCGGCATTGCCTTTATTCCTCTGATGTGCTACTACGCGCTGCTGCCCGCCTTCTGGGCTGCCTGCGCGGCGACCTTTCTGAGCCCGAATCTGACAGCGGAGCCCAGCCTCAGTGAGTGGGGGCAGGTACGTCCATCCTCTAAACGCCTCGCACCCGATCCCCAGACGCTCAAGCGTCAGGCATGGCGATACTGGGCGATGAGCGATATGATGGGCACGCTGCGCAGTGCCGTTGGACTGGGCTGCCTGTGGGTCTGCGTGGAGTGGCTGCGCGCGCATGGGACGCTGGGATTCTCATGGAATAGCATGGGGATGGCTCTCTACGAGGGGCTGTCACTGGCGCAGTGGGCGGAGTACATAGGGACAGCAGCTCTTTCCTTCTTCCCTGTCTTTTTTGCCGTGATAGCTTACGGCGCAGTCCGTCGCTGTTACCTGCATTTTAAAGCGGTGGGGAAGACCTGCCGCCCTTGGGATTTCTACGCGGTGCTCTTACTCATCTTTGGCCTTTTCATGGGTGGGCTCTCGCTGGCGCAGCGTTATTCGCCCACGCAGCTTTTTGAGCAGGAGGGAGTCATCCAGCTGCCCGTACTCGCTGTTCAAAACAACCTCGATCAGGTGGAGAAGATCAAGATGTCCTCCTTCAAAAAGGTGGATCTTTTCTTGGACTACACGCAGGAGACGCTGCGCGGCTTTGAACAGGTCCAGCGCGATACGATAGAGCTGGCAAAGAAGCATCCCACGCTCGCCATCACGCAGCAGCTCCCCCTCTGGGTGATCTGGCCAGAGAGCTCGCTGCCCTTCCCCTTCTGGCGCGACGCTGAGTCGAGGGCGCGCATCGAGGACTACTCCAGTCGCCTCTATTTCCAGCCCAAGCGCGGGCTGCCCGATCTGCGAACCCGTGTGCGTGAGATGGGGGGGCAGGATTTTGTGCTCTTTGCTGGGGTGGATGAGTACCTCGTTGACACAGATCAGGATGGCAAGCGACGCTACGAAGGGATGCTCAACTCGATGGCAGTAATCCCTGATGATTTTGCAAGCATTTTCACGGTCTCCAAGCAGCACCTCATGCCCTTTGGCGAGTACATCCCTCTCGCCCAAGATATCAAATGGATAGGCGAGCTCTACTCTGAGATCACGGGTACGCAGACGGGCGAAGGGATCATCCCTGGGGAGGGCTATGAGCCGCTCTCTGTCCCCCTGCCCAACAGCGAGCAAAAGATATCGGTCATCCCTGCCATTTGCTATGAAGATACGGTGGGAGGACTCATCCGACGCTTTGCGCGTGAGGGGGCACAGGTCATTGTCAATGTGAGCAATGATGCGTGGTTTCAGCACTCGGCATGTGGCGAGCAGCAGGCGCGCAATGCGGCCTTTCGCTGCATCGAGCTGCGCCGCTCCATGGTGCGCGCAGCCAATCAGGGGCTGAGCTGTGCGATCGCGCCCAATGGTGCCTTCATCCATGAGCTGCGCGATGCCCAAGGTCGCCCTTGGGTAGCAGGGAGCAGCTACGCGGTGTTGCCAGTGGATACGAAAGCACCACTCACCATCTACGCCCGCTACGGCGACTGGGCTGTATGCCTGAGCGCGGTAGTAGCCATCCTATGTTCGCTACTCTCGATCATCAGCCTAGGCATTCGCGAAGGAGTCGCCCTCGATGATTAGGACACGCCACATTGCCTTTGCAAGCGATCGCGACTTTCAAATCCCGCTCGCACTGGCACTCTACTCTCTCGAGCGTACGCTTGAGTGCCCCGAGCACTACGAGGTGCATATCCTGCATCAGGGCATTGATGAGGAGCTTTTTGCCCCCATCGGCCTCAAGCTGCACTTCTATCACGTGGGGCACGCCCTACGTGATCTCCCCACACAGAAGCGGCTCCCTACACCGACCTACTACCGATTCTTACTCCCCGATCTGCTACCTGATACGGTGGAGCACGCCCTCTATCTCGATTGTGACATCATGGTGCTGCGCGACCTCTCCGAGCTGTGGGATCTCGCATGGGGAGATCAGATCATCGCCGCCTGCCCATGGGTCATCTATGGGGGCTATTGCGAGGAGTATGAGCAAGATGTCACGCACTTCTCCGAGCGCATCGGCTACGGCGAGCTCGGCGAGCCAGAGCATTATTTTTATGCGAGCATCCTTCTCATGAATCTCGTGCGCATGCGAGCAGAGAGCATCACCCAGCAGCTCATTGACACGAGCCGCACCATCCCCGCGGAGCGACTTGCTTGGCAGGATCAGGATGTGCTCAATCATGTCTTACGCGGACGCATCACCCCCCTCCCCCTCAGCTACAACGTCATCCCCCTCTTTGCCCAAGACCTCAGTAGGGAGTCAGAGGAGGCGCGCATCGCCTATACCAACCCGCATATCCTGCACTTTGCCGCGATGAAGCCCAATATACTCACGGGGGCAAAGCTACCCTTTGAAAAAGAATTCTTTGAGCTCTGGCGTCAGAGCCCATGGGCGCGCCACATCCCCTACCCTCTCGTCTCACTACGCGAGCTCCCCCGCCTCTTGCGAGCTCTCATCGAGCTGCCTATACGCTGGGGAATCAGGCATGAGCCCTTTCTCCTTGCCTACGGTCGCGCCCTCCAATGGCTGCGCGCGCGCCTCAAGGGAGTCTAGCACCGCTTGACGCCCTCCCCATGATTGCGTCTCACCGTGCGTCCATACAAAATTCTCTTACCCGACGCACAAAAAACCCCTCGCCTTGCGGCAAGGGGAAAAACAAAACAATAGAATAACAATGGAAAAAAGTTATACGGAAGTCTTCTTTTGGCGGCGTACCGCACCGAAGCGCTTCTGGAATTTGTCGATACGACCTTCGGTATCAACGAATTGATTCTTACCAGTGAAGAAGGGGTGGGAATCAGATGTGATACCACAGGAGATGACATAGTGCTCGACTCCGTCAATCTCTTCTGTCTTCTTCGAGGTAGCGCAGGAGCGTGTGATAAAACGGCGTCCTGTGGTGATGTCCACGAAAACTACGGGATTGTACTTGGGATGAAAATCAGGTTTCATAAAAAAATGGTGACTGCGTTACCGTCGCAGTGCGGGGGTGATTATATTGAAAATCGTAGTTCTGTCAAGTTTTTTCTGCGAAATATTCAATAAAAAATTCCTTGCCAAAATCAAATCGAAGGGCTAATATACAAACGCACCGCGAACGTGGACAAGCTATCAGCAATCTCTACAACAACCATCAATAGACAATACCAGCAATGGACTTTATCACCCCCAATATAGCCGCTCTAACCCCCTCTTTAACACTAGCCGTGACCAACCGTGCCAAAGAGATGAAAGCCAATGGAGAGCAAGTGTTTGGACTCGCGGGTGGAGAACCCGACAAGGACACCCCTGACAACATCAAGCAAGCCGCGATTAAAGCTCTTGAAGACGGCGTGACCAAGTATACCCCATCCGCTGGTCTCCCTCAGCTGCGTCAAGCCATCGCCGACAAGCTCAAAAACGACAACGGCCTCAGCTATGGCATCAATCAAATCTGCGTGACATCGGGCGCGAAGAATGCCGTCTTTAGCGCATTACTTGCAACAATAGGCGAAGGCGACGAGGTCATCATCCCCGCCCCCTACTGGGTGAGCTATCCTGCCATGGTGCAAGTCTGTGGAGGCACTCCTATTTTCGTCGAGACAAAGGCAGAAAACGGCTGGAAGATCACCGCCGATGAGTTTGAAAATGCCATGACTCCTCGCACCAAGATGATCATCCTGACCACGCCCAACAACCCCACAGGCTCGGTCTACTCCCGCGAAGAGCTCCTCGCCCTCGGTGAGGTCGCTGTCGAGGAAGAAATCCTCGTCCTCGCTGATGAGATCTATGAGCACCTCGTCTACGATGAGGCTGAGCACGTCTCCATCGCCTCGCTGAGCTCTGATCTCTACGATCTCACCATCACCATCAATGGCTTCTCCAAGGGCTACGCCATGACAGGCTGGCGCTTGGGCTACTCGGCCGCCCCTCAAGCGATCGCCGACTCCATACGCCTGATCCAAGACCACACATGCTCTAATGTAACGAGCTTTGCGCAATACGGTGCTATTGAGGCTCTCGAAGGTGATCAAAGCTTCATCTCCGACCTGCGCGAGGAGTACGACTTCCGCCGCCAGTACGTCTACGACAGACTCAACAACATTCCCAAGATCAAGGTCGTCGAGCCCAAGGGTGCCTTCTACTTCTTCTTGGACATGAGTGAGCTGGGCATGAGCTCTAGCGCGCTCTGCGCCGAGCTGCTTGAGAAGTACAAGGTGGCTGCCGTCCCTGGTATCGCCTTCGGCAACGATAGCGCCATCCGCATCTCCTACTGCACCTCTCTCGACGTGCTCAAGGAAGGACTGGATCGCATCGAAGAGTTCTGCAAGGCTAACTAAGTCTCACAGACACAGCTCATTTTTACCAATCCGTGCCGCGCAGCTGCTGTGGCACGGATCTTTTTATATCCTATGCTTGACACCCTCCTAGCCTCGCTGCTCATTGCCTTCTCACCGATGAAGCTCGCTGACACACGCAACTATTGTGAAGTCAGCTGGCTATGCTCACACAATGCCATGAGCAACAAAGAAAAAAACTGGCTCTTCCCCAACCAGCTCTGGAGTATAGAGACGCAGCTCCAGCGCGGCATCCACGCGCAGATGTGGGACATCTGGGAAGAAGACTCCAAGGCCTACCTACGCCATGGCAACGGCGTCGTCTTTGACCCAGGGAAGCGCAGCCTCGACTCCGCCCTCCAAGCCGTAACGCAGTACCTTAAGAAGCACCCACGTGCGGTGATCACCCTCATCCTCGAATCCCACAGCAGTGAGCGCAGCATTCTCGACGCCCTTCGTAGCAGTGGTGCGGCGCACTACCTCTACCGCCCCAGTACACACTGCGGCTGGCCTAGTCTCGGTGCGCTGCGCCGTGCCGACACTCGCCTCATCATCTTCATTGACAAGCCGAGCAAGGAGCTCTTCCCCCTCTGGGAGCATGCCGTTGAAACCGACTGGGTCAATCGCCATCCTGAGCGCATGAACAACAAGCTGCGCCGCGGGAAAAAGCAATCGCCCCTTTTCATCGTCAATCACTTTGTGAGCAATCCCCTCCCCTCACTGAGCGCGGCTCAGCAGCTCAACCGCCTCGATGCTCTCCGAGCTCGCGCGAAGGAGATACGCGCACTCTATCAACGTCCTGTGAACTTCTGGACGCTCGATTTCATCGGATGCACAGGAGAAGCCTCGACATTCATCCAGCGCGAGAACGCCCAGCCCACACCTCGCTTCCGTTAGCAAAATAATCTTGTCGATTGATGATGCGCATGCTAGTATAAAGCACCATGAAAATTCTTGCCGCTACCGATTTATCAGATGACACCAAGCCCGTTCTTGAGTTTGCCGCTGAGCTGACCCAAAAGTGTCAGAGCAAGATGTATCTCCTACACTTGCTTCCCGTCCAATTGCTCGAGTCCACCAGCACCATGTTTGCCGATGATAGCTTGGGTAATCTACCTCATGTCAATACTCTAGATGACATGATGATAGACACCACCCTGCTCGAGCTCGCCGACAAGCGCACCAAGGAACTTGCCGAGGAGATTAGCAGCGATTGGCAGATTCCCATTTATGGAAAGGCCGAGATAGCTGATGATATTGTGCAGAGTATCCTCGCCTTCTGCCAGAGGCATAGTATAGACATGTTTGTCGTGGGCAATCGCCATCACTCGCTGCTGAGCTCACTGCTGCTGGGAGGCACGTCCGAAAAGCTCATGCGTGAGACGCGCATCCCCATGGTCATCGTGCCCTGTGATCTGGATGACGAGGGGGGAGAGAACAAGACAAGTGCATGAGCACGCTGCTCTTTTTTGGCGATATCGTCGGTGAGACGGGACGCAGTGCCTTCATGCGAGCTCTGCCCGAGCTGCGCGCTGAGTTCGATGCGTCTCTTATCATCGTGAATGGGGAGAATGCCGCGGGTGGCCGTGGCATCACCCCCAAGATCGCGCAACAATTCCTCCAAGCGGGAGTCGATGCCATCACCCTCGGCGACCACGTCTGGGATCAGTCCGATCTCATCCCATGGCTCGATCCGAGCAAGCCCGTCGTGCGTCCTCTCAACCTGCAAGAGGGTAGCCCTGGTGTGGGCAGCACGATCATCGAGCATCCTGAGGGAAAAGTAGGCGTCATCAGCCTCCAAGGGCGTACATTCATGCGCCCCAATGCGGAGAACCCCTTTCAAAAAATCATCCCCGAGACAGAGCGTCTCCGGGAGCAGGGCGTGCTCGTCCAGTTCGTCGACTTTCACGCGGAGACGACGAGCGAAAAAATCGCCATGGGCTACCATCTCGATGGCAAGGCTACGGCCGTCGTGGGCACCCACACCCATGTGCAAACAGCTGATGCACGCATCCTACCATCGGGCACCGCCTATCTGACCGACGCGGGCATGTGCGGCGCGCTCAATGGCGTGATAGGGCGCGATGCCGCCGCCGTCCTCAGTAGCCTCGTGAGCGCGATCCCCAACAAGCTTCCCATCGGAGGGTGGCCAGCACAGGTCTGCGGGGTGGCGATTCGCCTAGACTGGCAGACAGGAAGAGCTCATTCCATCACACCCTTCAGCCGCGTGTAC